>JAIRNX010000008.1 GCA_031257815.1 Lactobacillales bacterium | reverse complement strand
CTAGAGCGAATAATCTTATCATCGACATCTGTAAAATTCATCACATAATTTACTGCAAAACCACGATATTCCAAATAACGCCGAATCACATCAAAAGCAATGATTGATCTTGCATTACCAATGTGAATATAGTTATAAACCGTTGGTCCACAAACATACATTCTTACTTTGTAATCTTCAATCGATTTAAAATCTTCTTTCTTCCTACTCAATGTATTATAAATTTTAATCACTACTTCACCAACTTATAATTTTGTATCAAACTGCTTTGCGAATTTGCCCACGCATGCAATCTTCTTTATGCCAATAATTATAACATACAAAACATAAATTCGATTTGTTTTATATGCATATGAAATGTGAAATATTTTCTACCGTTAAAGTTTTAAAACATCAAATAATCATAAAATTTTAGCTTAATTTGAAAAAATGTAGAAATTTTTACCACTTTCTATTTAAAATATAATCCCAAGATACAATTATATTAGAAATATTTTAAAAAATATAATTTATCTTGGGGGAATGAAAGTATGTTAAAATTCAAAAAATTTATTATCAAAGTAATTGCAACAATGGGGATTTTTATCACTGTTCAACAAGTTCAAGCGGAAGTAGATGATCTAGAACCAATTCAACAATTTAACGCTTGGTTTACTCAAAGAGCGAGTGAATCGAATCAATATTATAATCCTGGAAAACTTTCTGCAATAATTATAAAAGAGCGCGAGGAATTTCTTGAGGATCCTAACAACAAAGGTGCATGTATTAGAGATGCTGATGTATTTGCTTTTAAAAAAGTTCTTGATAATCAAAAAGAGTTAGCACAACAAAGCGATCGTGATGAACGTGATGAATATGTCTGCATGACATCTGCTTATGAAACTTGGGAAAAATTAAATTCATTAGGGATTGAATCGTATATTCTTTGGGCTGAAAGCGGAAGACATTGGAGTCATTTTGCAGTTTTGTATAAAGCTGATGGAAAGTGGTTTGTTGCAGATCTTTGCTTTGCAACTTGGAGAAGTAGTCAAGAAACGGATGAAGACCATAAAAAAGCAATGGTCGCTCAACATTTAAAAGAAACGCCACTTGCTTTCATACAGGATACTGAAAAATGTAAGGATAATCATTGCGGAGCTAAGCTTTGGTGTTACTTTGATCCATCTGCTCAATCTCCTAGGCCAACAAAAAATATTTTTGAGTTGGTCCCTGATGTAAAGATTTATTTGAGGGACAGAAATTATCTTTGTGTGAACTTAAATGAGGATAGAGTTCTTGAGGCTGTTTGTATGGATGGCGATTACAGTACTGAATGTTGTAATATTAATGGATGTTTTATACTTTAACATGATATTTTAAGTTTATAAATAATTGCACAGTAACCACTGTTATCAATGGGTTTTATATCTTGATACAGTGGTTATTTTGGTGCGCTCTGCATGGACAACCTCTACCAAAGATGCGTCTAGCATAGATAACAAAAAATTTTAACATCATGGTATTGTTAGTATGCATCGAAAATGGATGCAAAAAAGTCGCAATTCTGGAGACAAGTTAACAGGTTCTTAGTTAAAAATAATAGTTTTTGAACAAGCAAAAGCGCTAAAAATGCGAGGTGGTTATTTTTGATTCCAACTTATAACAAAGAAAAGACATATTTTTCTAAAAGTCAATGGCAAGCTATTTATGATACAGGCAATAATTTATTGGTATCTGCTTCTGCTGGTTCAGGAAAGACTAGTGTATTGGTTGAGCGTGTGATCCAAAAAGTGATGAGAGGAATTGGTGTTCAAGAGCTTTTGATCGTTACTTTTACAGAGGCTGTGGCCAGTGAGATGAAGGTGCGGATTAAAGCGGCAATTGAGCAAAAATTGCGGGAAGATCAACTTTCTAAAGAATTAAGATCTCATTTTTTAAAGCAGTTGCAAGAGTTACCTTTAGCAAATATTTCGACTTTTCATGCTTTTTGTTTAACGGTGATTAAGCGCTTTTTTTATTTAGTAGAAACGGATTCAAGTTTTTCTTTACAAGTTGATGAAACCAAGATCCAACTTTTAAAAGAAGAAGTATGGAGTTGTTTTGCTGAACACACTTTAAGCAAAGATAATGCTCAAAAATTTCAAGAGTTAATTTCAACATTTTCAACAGATAAATCAGATGATGGTTTGCAAGCGATTATTTTTAAATTATATGATTTTGCCCGTGTTGATCCAAATCCTTATTTTTGGCTGAAATCGTTAACAAAATTTTACGAAGTAAAGCAAAGTTTGAGTGATGCCCCGATTTATCAAAACTATGTGAAGCCATATTTGTTAGCACAACTTCAAGATATTATGCAGACATATCAGGCTTTCCTAGAAAAAGCAGAGCAAGCTGGCAGTGATAAATTAGTAAAGATGACACAAGAGCTTTTGCAGTGGATAAAAGAGGCAGAAAATTTTCTTACAAATGATCGTTTAGATGATTGGGATGCGGAACTTGAACGGTTAAAAATACCATCATATCGTTTTAGTGAAAAAGAAGCGGCATATGAAGAAGTAATGGCGTTAAAACCTTTTTGGGAGCATGCAAAGGAAAAATTAAATGCTGTAGTGGTTGTAGAAAACCACTTAGGGGCAAATTCATATCATTTAGAAGTGCTGAAAAAAGCAAAATTGATTGTGTCTGAATTAATTGCAGTGACTTTGGCTTTTTATCAAAAATATCAGAAGCAAAAAGCTAAGGATAAGCTTTTAGAATTTAGTGATTTAGAACATTTTGCTTTACAGATTTTAAATCAACAAAGTGTTGATGGGCACTTTGATGCACAAGAGTATTATCAAAATAAGTTTTCAGAAATTTTAATTGATGAGTATCAAGATGTGAATCGTTTGCAAGTTGAGATTATTGCTAAAGTTAGTCGTGGTGATAATCAGTTTATGGTAGGAGATGTTAAACAGTCGATTTACGGTTTTCGTTTAGCTGATCCCAGTCTTTTTATGGAAAAGTTTGATCAATTTAAGTATGAGCAAAACGGGCAGTTAATTGTTTTATCAGAGAATTATCGTTCGCGCAAAGAAGTAGTGCATTTTATCAATTTAGTGTTTATGCAGCTGATGGATGTTGATGTTGGACAAGTAACTTATGACGAACAAGCACAGTTAGTAGTGGGCAAACATACTTTCCCTGAAAGGGAGCATTTTCAACCGGAGATTTTATTGTATGAGCGAAATGAGGACATTGATTTTGAGGATGAAAATGATGAAATAGCAACCAGCATTGAAGGTGAAATTCATCTAACAGCGCAAAAAATTCGTGAGTTGGTGGACATGTCTTTTAAGATTTGGGATGAAAAACAGGCCACGATGCGACAGGTTAAATTTAGTGACATGGTGATTCTAACTTCTACTAAAAGTGAAAATAGCAAGCTGCAAGAAATTTTAACCAGCTATGGGATTAGTAATCACGTAACGGATGCCAATACTTATTTTCAAACAACAGAAATAGAAACGATGATTTCTTTATTGAAAATTATTGATAATCCATATCAGGATATTCCGTTAGTTGCCGTTTTGCGCTCTCCTATTGTTGGTTTAAAAGAGTGTGATTTAGCCAAGATTCGCCTGCAAGATACGCAAGGGTCGTTTTATAAGGCAATGCAAAAAGCAGCAGAGCAAAACACTAAAATAGATCAGTTTATCAAGCATTTAACTAAGTGGCGAGATGTGGCAAGAAAGATTTCACTAGCTGATTTGCTTTGGGATATTTATTTAGAAAGCGCGTATATAGAGTATGTAGGAGCCATGCCAAATGGCAAGCAGCGTCAAGCCAATCTTTATACCTTAGTGGGCCGGGCAGCGCAGTTTGAAGAAGGTAAGGTGCGCGGACTTTTTCAGTTTGTGCGTTTTATTGAGAAAATGCAGCAGAAAAAAAAGGACCTCGCAGAGCCGATGATTAACGCTGGTGAAAATGTCGTTGAAATTATGACGATTCATAAATCAAAGGGCTTAGAATTTCCGATCGTTTTTGTCTTAAATTTAAGCAAGAATTTTAATATGCGTGATTTATCAAAAGATACGATTTTGGATGAACATTTAGGCTTGGGTATTCAGCTGCTAGATTTAACAACAAGATTTCAGTATGAGACGCTGCCCTTTAGTATGATCAAGCATGCTAAACAAGTTAAGTTGCTCTCTGAAGAGTATCGCAAGCTTTATGTTGCTTTAACGCGTGCTGAGCAAAAACTTTTTTTTGGTGGCGTCGATTAAAGATTGGGAACAAGCAGCTGTTAAATGGATAAGTGGAGTCTTGTCAAAAGAGGTTGTTTTAGCAAAAGAAACTCGTGTGCAGACGAAAAATTTTATGGATCTTTTAATGATGACATTGATACGCCATAAAGATGCAGATGTTTTAGAGCCAGGCGAAAATGTTAGGAATAACTTGCAGATAAAAGAACATCCGGCACGTTTTTCCTTAACGCGTGTAACTGATGATGAATTACGCGAAAAACGTTTACAAATGTTAACATCTGAAATTGCAGAATTGAAGGTAGGAGCTGAAAAAATTCAAGAGTACGTAGAAGAGATTAAAATTGCCAAACAGCGTCTAGATTTTCATTATTTATATGTTAAAGCCACTAAAACAGCAACATACCAATCAGTTTCAGAGTTAAAACGTGTTTTTGCTGAACCTGATAATGAGCAATTTGCTAAGTTGGAATGGATAGAAGAAACTAAGAAAGTTCAGCATCGCTTTGTATCTGATCAATTATCTGTACCTAAATTTTTAAGTCAATTAAACACGAGAAAAGTAAATCAAGCAGAAATTGGAACGGCAATGCATTTGTTATTGCAAACTGTTGATTTAACAGTAAAACCAACAAAAGAAAGCTTTTTACAGCTATTGACACATTTCATCGATAAAGGTGTTATTGCACAGCAAGTGGCTGAAAAGGTGAATGTGAATTTGCTTACTCGTTTGTTTGAGACAAAGTTTGGCAAAATGTTGCTTGCTTATCCAGAGCGAGTTTATCGGGAAGAACCGTTTTTGATGCTTTTATCACCAAGCAAAATTTATGCGCATTATCCTGAGGCAGACGATAAGGTGCTGATTCATGGAATTGTGGATGGCTATCTTGATTTTGGCGAAGAAGTATTGCTGTTTGACTATAAAACGGATTATTTGCCTTTTAATCCTTCAGCAAAAGAAGTCAAAACAATCCAAAAACGTTACTTGGAGCAGATGAATCTATATAAATTGGCGCTAGAAAATGCATTGCAAAAAAAAGTTAGTGAGGTTAAATTGATTTTGTTAAAAGCTGGCTTGGTAGTAGATGTATAAGAGCGTGTTAACGATCTTAGAGCCTGTTAACTTGTCTCATCTTTTCATAAGAATAATCAAAAACGTCAACACGACCAATTGCTTACTCGTTGAAATTTTTCGCTCCACATTCTTGAACAACCGCCGATATTTCTTGAGCCTTGCAAAGCATCGATTCCCCCACCCAGCGCTTTGGAATTACTTTAAACATACCAACATCTGAGCGC
This sequence comes from Lactobacillales bacterium, assembly GCA_031257815.1. Taxonomy (GTDB): domain Bacteria; phylum Bacillota; class Bacilli; order Lactobacillales; family Streptococcaceae; genus JAIRLR01. The sequence goes on along the minus strand of JAIRNX010000008.1, from coordinate 3,437 downwards.
TTTACAACCTCAACGGAGCAATTTAAAATCTCTCTAATCTTATTCGCAAACGGTTGTCCTTTATAATCGCTGTCGCAAAGAACATTCTCTACTCTTGGTAAAAAAGCACTGGCACTCTCAAACATCTCGATCGCTACGGCTTTTTATCAGAAATATTCGCCGTCCTACCTGAATCGCATGAGGAAAAGTTGGTATCAACGGCAATGTGACGCTTGATACCGGAGATTTTGCGAATTGCCTTAACGATTGGCAAACGAAGTTTGACAGAGTGTGTACAAATTTTTAGACCGAGACCGAAATTATTTGAAAATTATTTTTAGTTAAGGTATCATTTCACCAGTTGGTAGATTAATGATTTGACAAGCGCGAAGGAGATGTGCACAATGCCAACAAGCAACGAGCAACGAGCAACGAGCAACGAGCAACGAGCAACGAGCAATGACTGCATAGATTTTTTGAAAATTAGAAAAAGCACTTTTTACCGAGCAAATGCATCTTGAAGGAAGATGGATTTGGTGGGTTATTTGCTGTGATCCATGAATAAAATTTTTAATCACCATGATATTGCCTTACAGGAGTATTTTGTAGGATTGTGAAAATGTAAATTGGACCTTATAGTACTTTTCCTAAAATTTCAAACAGTATAATTATGATTTAGAGTTTTGGAACAGATCTAATTAACTAAAAAAATAATTAAAATATAGAAATGGGAATGATATGATAGAAAGCTCTAGTAAAAATATTATTGATCTAGATATATCTGTGAATATGAAACAAACACTAGATAATATTTGGCGGAAAGCTTTAACAATTGAAGAAAAGAGCAAATATTACAATGAAAATATTTCAAAAATTGATAAAAGAAAATTAAATGAGTGGAAGTCGATAAAAAATCTAATTGATGATAAATATTTTAATGAAATGTTATCTCATCGTAATTTAACTGAAAAAGCGTTTGCATTTAGCGTTTCTGATTTTAAAGGTAAGTGTCCTGAAGATCTGCCTGATTGGTTATTATTGATCAAAGATGTTTTGGATGAGTATAAGCATAAAGATGTTAAAGTCGATGATATTGCGATTTCGGTGTTGCCATTTATCGAATATGTAAAGCGAAAAATTCAATCACTCAACCTTGCTGATTCCGATATTGAACTGGATTCTAAAGTACAGGAAGTTTTTCTGCATAACTATGTTACTGTTATTTTGCAAATTTTAAGTAAAGTATTGGTAATTGAGTTGGAGATATATAAAAAGAATCATCCAAAAGCGGCAGAAAATTCCGACCAATATTTTAAAAACTTTTTAATGTACACGTTTGCAAATCAAGAAAGTTATTTTCAATTTTTTTCGAAATATGCTGTATGTACTCGCCAAATTTCAACGCGAACAAAATTTGCTTTAGATAATTATTTTCAATTTATAAATGCTCTTAAGGAGAGTCAAGTAGAATTAAAAGAATTACTTTCTGTATCAAAACTCTGTATTCAAGAAGTTCATTTGTCGGCAGGAGATTCTCATGAGCAAGGCAAAAGTGTTTCCATTATTAAAATTAGCGATAAAAAGGTTGTTTACAAACCAAAAAATTTAGAAGTTACTGAGTCATTTGGGAAATTAGTGGATTGGTTTAATCAACATTCTTCGTTACTTGATCTAAAAGTTCCAAAAGGAATTTATTGTAAGCAATATTCTTTTTGCGAATTTATTTCTTATGACAGCTGTCAAACGGAAGTGGAAGTTGCTAATTTTTATCGAAGAATGGGATATTTAGTTGCGATATCTTACGTTTTTGCGATGAATGATCTTCATTTAGAAAACGTGATTGCACATGGAGAGTACCCGGTCATCATTGATGGTGAAACGATCTTTCATAACACGAAAAAGGTTGATTTTGAAGATCATGCATTTGCAAAAGTAAAGGTTGCACAAGTTAAAAATACAGTGATGGAGTCTGGTTTATTACCAAAATCATTAGAAATTTCTGATGATTTTGGCAACCAGATTGACCTAAGTGGAATTTCAGGTGGTATCCATGATGCAAAAGTAAAATCTTTGCAAGCGGTTAATGTGAATAAAGCTGATTTTCATTTTGAAGAAAAAGAGATGATTCGATCTAAAGGAGAAAATATTCCAAAACTTAAAGCTCATAAAGTTGATTATCTGGAATATCGTTTAGAAATTATTCAAGGCTTCAAAGAAGCGATACATTTTTTAGAGCAAGAAAAAGAAACGTTGCTTGATGAAAAGGGCCCTTTAGCTTGTTTTAAAGGCAATAAGGTTCGGATCCTTCTGAAAGGAACTCAGCGTTATGCTTCCATTTTAGGTTTTTCAAATCATCCAAATTACACCCAAGAAATGTTTTATCTTGAGAAATTATTCGAGAATATTTGGGCATATCCTCATTCAGATAAACGAGTGGTAATGAGTGAAATTCAAGATTTGTTGGTAGGTGATGTTCCGATTTTTTACTCCTATGTTGATTCAACGAATTTGGAAGATAGCCTGGGGCGAGTGATTGAAAATTTTTATTCTAATTTTGGGATAGAAAGGGCAAGAAAGCGAATTGCAAATCTTAATGAAAAGGAAATTGAGCGACAGTTAGATTTTCTTTTGACTACACTAGATTGCTTTGAAGATATCGCGCTGATAAATCGGGAAAGTTCTCTTCCGTTGCTGCAAAAGAAACAAAAATTAGATTTTCTTGCGCAAGCTAGAGAAATTGCCAATGATTTGATGAAAAAGGCCGTTTGGAATGAAGCACATGATGAACTTTCTTTTGCGACTCTTGATTTTTTAGCCAAGAGGGATCAATTAGGAATTCGTCCAACAAGTGAAGGATTATATGATGGTTTATCAGGGATTGCTCTTTTTTTCTTGGAACTTTTCATTCAAACAAAAGAAGAAAAGTATTTTGATTTTTATAAAGGATCTCTACAATCAGCAATCAACCTTTCAAAGTTAAAAACAGAGCTTGTTTCTGCTTACCATGGCAAGCTAGCACCGTTTTTTCCAATTTTGGTGGAAGTGAAAAAGTTAGGAAAATCTGAATTTATTTCTTATATTGATGAAGTAATTCAAGAAATCTCAAAAGAAGATTTTTCACAAATTGATACAAATGACTGGATTAATGGTGGGGCAAGTCTTCTGACTTTATTTGTGGAAGTATATAAAGTTACGAATTTAGATAAGGTTAAAGAGGTCGCAAATTGGTTAGGAAAAGCATTTGTTAAAAAATGGCAAAAAAAAGAATTAATCGATTGCAAAGTAGGTTTTGCGCATGGCTTATCAGGAATTGTTAGAGGATTAGCTAGTTTTTATGAATTATAGCTATTCCGATTTAAAATAAGCTGTAATAGCATCCTGAATTGTTAAGTAATTTTTAGAATTCAAACGCAACCAATTTTTTAAATTTGCCCATAGTTTTTCAATTTTATTTTTGT
>JAIRNX010000121.1 GCA_031257815.1 Lactobacillales bacterium | reverse complement strand
GATTAAAGCACTATAACATGAAACACGCGTTGATTGACATTATTCCTAATTCTAAAAATCTTAGTTCTGCAATTTATCAATATTTTCATCTTGATACTTTTTAGGTTAAAGCACTATATATGGAAAATATTTTCACATTTTAACTTTATTATGCGAGGTTCTAAAATAGGAAAGTATATAGATTACTAGATGTGTCGTTGCTCAGTAGAAATGTTCTATTTTTGTCCAACGAAAATGTTCCAAAATTTTTCGTTTAAGCTCAATCTTACTTAGATATCCTCAGGCTCCAAAGCAAAAAATCCTGTATCAAGTCCTCTATTTTGCGGATGATAACAACGTACAGCTTCATCCAATAAAGTCGCTTTGGCTAGATCCCATTTACCTGCTTTAAGCATAGATTTTGCCTTAACAAAAAGTTCAACAATTTTTACAAAATTTTCTTCGGGTGTATATAATCCTTCTAACTTCCAATAATGATAACCCCAGCTGGCTAGCTTTTCTAATTCTAGCAATAAATTTAAATCATTGTTGGCAAAAATATGTGTGCCATGATCGTCTTCAAAAATCGAATAATGCGAATGTGGATCTTGCGGTTCAATAAGAGACCAATCACGCGCCGGGCTCTGATCTTCATTGATCTTGATAAAATTAAAATAATTTTGCAATAAGGGTCTTTTGGAATGCTGAATCACTGTTGCCCCGTAGACAAGCATTTCCGTTGGAATTAAGAATTGATCGCGCATTAAAAAAAGCTCTTTAGCTGGAATTTCCCGCGCTAAAACAGCAGCAATGGCACCTTTTTGCGCCCAAAAATTTACTTGTCTTGCACTTGTTACAAAAGTTGATGCTTCATAGATAAAGGGAAGGTTTAGTCCTGCTTTTTGTAAAAGAAAAATAACGCCAGGATCAGAAACCACAATTTGGTCAGCTAAAATCTCTTCTAAAAATCGCAAATACTCCAAAACATTTTTGATTTTGTCTGGATGCATTAAGGCATTAGCCGCTACTGTAACTTTTGCCTGAACTTGGTGCGCTAAAGAAACAACTTCTTTTAACTCTTCACGTGTAAAAGAAATTGCAAGACGTAAACCAAACGCTGATTCTCCGATATATAAAACATCAACACCTGCCTTAAGCAATTTTTTTGCTTGCAAAACACTATCTGCTGTAGCTGTAATTGTTATTTTCATTTACTTATATATTTCTTGAACGGGTGCTTGGATTAATTTCATAACATCTTCAACGATCACGCTAAAAGCGCGTTCTTTTTGCAGCATAGTAGATAGAACTTCATTTTTATCAATTTTTCCAGCAACTTCTTGCATTTTTGTTTGCTCTTGTGCGTTAGGTACTTCACCCTTTAGCATCTTTTGTTCTAAGCCTTTTTGCATCTTTTTAAATTCTTCAAATAATTCAAAAGCTTGACTGTCTTCTTTAACTTTGGCTACTTCTTTTTTTAATGCCGTATATTCAGGTAAAGAACGCAATTCACGCTCCAATTGATTAGCTGTATCATAAATATTCATCTTAATTTCCTCCAAAAAAATTTTTTATTTTATTAATTCCTTCTTTTGCCTTATCTACAATTTTATCAAGTTTTCCAGTATTTTCTTTAGCCTTTTTTAAAACATCTTCGGCTTTTTTCTTTAAATTTTTAACTTTACTATCTTTAGGCTCCGTATCTTGACTTAAATCTACTGAATCTTTACCGGCAATATTAAAAGCATTTTGAATTCCTGGATATAAATTATCAAAAGTTTCTTTCGAAGTAAGCGGCAGTACCCCATTAGCTACAAAACGAAAGATAATCGAACCTTGCTGCACTGAATTTGTTTCAAGATAATGCGTTTTATCAGTTTTTTCAAAGCCTAACCAAGTTGTAATTACAATATCTGGATTATAACCAATAACCCATTGATCTTTTGATTTACTAGCATCAAAGCTTGTTTCTGTTGTTCCGGTTTTCCCTGCTAATTTATATCCAGAAGGCGCAAAACTTACTCCTGTGCCATTGCTAAAGGTCCCAAGCATCATACTTGTCATTTTCATTGCTGTTTTTTTGGAAACAATCGCTCTTACTTCAGGATTTGCTTCATAAACCACATATCCGGTTGCATCCACAATTTTATTTATCAAATGCGCTTCAACCATTTCTCCGCTATTGCCAAAAGTTCCATAAGCTTGTGTCATTGTCCACGGTGAAACACCACGAGCAAGTCCACCTAAAGCTAAACCATAATATTTATCCTTTTCTTGCAAAGGTAAACCAAATTTTTTCCCCGTATTAAATGCTTTATTTAACCCAATCTTACTTTCCAAATATACGGCGGGGATATTTAAACTTTTTGCTAAAGCTTGATACATAGGAGCATCTGCACTATATGTATTGCCATAATTTGTTGTATGCTCTGCTTGGTCGAATCCTGGTATTTGCGCGATTTCCTGTAATATTTTTTCATTATTAGGCAACATCTCGTCCATTTTATACCCTTGCTGAATAGCTGGTGTATAAATAACTAGTGGTTTAATAGCAGAACCAGGAGAACGCACGCTTTGTGTAGCGTAATTAAAACTTCTAAAAACATGCTTTTCTGGATCACCAACTTCCCCAACTAAGGCTTGCACACCACCTGTTTTTGGGTCCATCGCAACCGTTGCTGATTGCGCTACTTGCCCATCTTGAGCTTGGGGGAAGTTATTAGCATCCGCGTAAAAAGCCTGCATTACATTTTGGTATTTTTGATTTAAGGTAGTATAAATTTTATAACCTTTGGTCAAAATATCTTGCTCTGAAATTTTTGCTTTCTTTTCTGCTTCAGAAATCACTGCATCAAAAAACGAAGGATATTTATAATTATCTTTCTTTAAAGCTACATAATGACTTTGCGAGGTGGTAGCAACACTTGCTGCGTCATCTGCTTCTTTTTGAGTTAATTTTTTGTTATTAACCATAAGCTGCAGCACAGTATCACGACGATATTTGGCATTTTGGGGATAATTAATTGGATTATAAATCTCAGGACCTTTTAAAAGACCTGCTAAAATGGCTGCTTCACCAATATTTACATCATTAGCACTTTTGCCAAAATATTTATAAGCGGCGTCTTCCACGCCCCAAATACCATTACCAAAATAGGCATTGTTTAAATACATCGTTAAAATATCTTGCTTGCTATATTTTTTATTAATCTCAAAAGCTAAGAATAACTCACGCGCTTTGCGATCCCAGGTTTGCCTTTGCGTTAAATAAGCATTTTTGGCCAATTGCTGCGTAATAGTCGAACCGCCACCAGCAATTCCTCCATGTAAAATGTTACGAACTGCTGCACGAAAAATACCCAAAACATCCACGCCGCGATTTTTATAAAAAGTTTTGTCCTCTGTTGAAATAACCGCATCTTGAATATATGGTGAAATACCATCTAATTTTACATATGTACCTTTCTGCCCAAAAAGATAGCCCGCCTCAGCACCTTTATCATCATAAATTTCTGTTTTTGCCGATAAAGAAGATTTTAATGTCTTAACATTTGCTGTCTTGGCTAAATAAAGTAAATACGCTGATGAAACAAGAGTAAAAATCATTATCAATAAAATCATGATTTTATTAATTTGATACTTACGCCAAATTCGCTTACGCCACATGTAAAATTTTATAAAATATGGCTTTAAAAATTTCCAGATACTAGTTAAGATAATTTTTAGTCTTTCCATCATTGCCTCCGAGATTTTAGATAATGGATTTAAGAGCCTGTTAAAAATCTTTAAATTACATCTTTTATCCATTTTACCTTAAAAATTCCTTTGCTTAAAATGCATTTTTGGCTAAACTGTTAATAATACGTATACTCGACTAAATAAGGATGCGAAAATTTTGCGAAAACCATATAGAGTAAAAAAAGAAAAAGAATTTCAAACAGTTTTTCATACCGGAAAATCATATGCTAATAAACGGTTTATCATTTACCAGCTATCTCCACGCAAACAACCACATTTTCGTGTTGGCATTTCTGTTAGCAAGAAACTTGGAAATGCGGTTACTAGAAATAAAATTAAGCGCAAAATCCGCCAAGCTGTTTTTGAACTATCTGCAGAAATTCGTCCTGATGTTGATTTTATTGTGATTGCTAGATACGATGCTAAAAATTTAACTGTTGCTGAAACGGTGAAAAATCTTCGGCATATATTAATGATTGCTAAAGTAATTCAAAAAAGTTAAAACCTCATATTAGTTTCATTAATACTAAAATGAGGTTTTTTAGAATATCTATAAATATATTATTTAAATAAAACTATATAAACCGACCATCTTTAAAATTTAATAATAATCTGCCTAGATTACCAGTTTCTTGAACATTGAAGCTTTCTTTAGCTATCTCCAAAACCGCAACTTTAAGTTTTGAAAATCCTTGATTTCGGGAGTGATTCCCCCGACCGGTAATTAAAATCACTTTCACATCAGAATAAGCTTCTCTTGCCAACAAAATACAAAGTTTATCTAAAACAGCTCGGACATACACCTTAGGTAAAACAGCACTTCTAGTATGTACATCAATCTGCAATGGTAATGGTTTTTCGCGATGCAAGAATCTATTTAATATTCTCCAGCTCGTAATTTGCTGCTCTAAAGGAACAACCATTTCTAATAATAGATAATCCGGTGTTAGGGATGGTCTTCTAACTGGAAATGCTGGAGGTAAAGCTACTTCTGCTTGATCAAGCAAAGGATTTGGTCGAGAAGATTGTACATCCTCTTCTTCTTCTTCATCTGGTTCTTCCCATTCCTGCTCTGACTCTTCTTCCGCAGGATTCAAAGATTCCAATTTCTCTTTTACTACAGCTTTAACATTTTCATCACCAGCACAATCAAGAGCATAATCAGTGATATGTATTTTTTCACTTTTGAGTACAGCTGCAACTACTTTATGATCATCAACACCAATAGCTTGTAACAATTCGATAGTATTTCCCATATAATCATAAGTAAAATTAGAATTTTTATGAGAAAGTATAGATTCAATCACTGGAACATTTTTTCCTCTAATAGCAACACGAAGTGGTGTTTCTGCTAAATTGTGTTCTCTTGCTTCTGCTTCTTCATTAATTTCCGCAATACCATTGATATTGCTTCCAGCATTTATTAATAACTGCGCAAAATCATTGTATCCTCTACCGATAGCAAAAAGAAGAGGGGTAATATGACTATCACTAGTTGGGATTGGACAATCTAAATTAATACCTCTACAATCAACTAATATTTTTGCAACTTCAAAATGTTTTTTAAAAACAGCCCTAAAAAGAGGGGTGTGTCCATTGTTGTTCGGTCTATTAGGATCAGCGTCTAGCTCAATTAACCTATTGACCACATTAGGAAGACCTTTTTCAGCAGCAAAATTTATAGGTGTATAACCTTGATCATTAGGTTCATTGACTACGCTGTTATCTTTTTTAAACAACACTTTCATAAGCATTGGTTTTTTATTTTGAACAGCAGCAAAAAAAGGCGTAAAACCTCCATCAGCTTTTACAGTAAGATCAGCGCCAGATTTAATTAGTTTTAAAGAAATTTCATCCGATTGGTTCATGCAAATAGCTCTATGAAGAGGTGTACAACCGCCATAAGGATATCGTCTATTAATATCAATTTGCTCTAAGCCGGCAGCCAAAATTAATTCAACTGCTTCTAAATTTTCCTCTTGAACAGCATAATCAAGAGGGTGGAAACCTTCCTTATCAGGTATATTGAGATCAGCGTGCTTGGCAATTAACATTTTCACTAAAGGTAAATTATTTTTACGTAAAGCAAGGAATACAGGAGTAATTCCACATAAATCAGTCGGTTTATTAATATCTACACAGCCCTCACGACTTAAGAGCATTTGAACAAACTTAAGCTTTCCTTCTTGAACAGCAAAATGAAAAGGAGAAAAACCTTGCTCACAAGTAATATCTCCGTTGGCCCCTGCATCTATTAGTATTTGAGTAGCATCTACGTTATCATTTTGAACAGCAATAAACAAAGGAGTAGATCCGTCTTTATCGTTAGGTTCATCAATAGCGCCTCCATAAGCAAGTAAACTTTGAACAATCTCGCCGTATCCTTTTTGAGCTGCTATATAAAGAGGAGGCCTTCCGATCCCTCCCTTACCGTTGACATTAATATCAGGAAAAGTAAGAAGACAATCAACTATAGTTGGTTTTTTAAGATCGACTGCTACTTGTAATGGTGTCCAACCATTATAAAGCGGTTCATTGATATTAATTTTACCAGTTGCCAAAATTTGTCGAACTTCCGAAGGTTCATTCTCACAAATCGCAGAATAAAGAGATTGGATTAATTCTTCTTTTGAGTATGATTCATATGGTTTCAAAACCTTCATAGGAGTCAATTCTCCAGTCTGAACATCATAAAAAAAAGTATCAATTTTATCTTTTAATTTAACCGTTTTATTATCTGCATCAAAAATAATTGTTTTAGTTGTGCTACCAGTAAATTTATTTCCATTTGTCGAAATGCCTAAAATATTTAAAGCAGTTTGAAAAGCTTTTTTGCTTTTTAAGCCCATCCTACTCTGTAAATCACCTACAGCTGTTTTTTTTTTACATGTGTATTCCTCAGGCTTTGCATGAACTTTATCTCCTGCAAAAACCATCATACCTAGAAAGCAAATTACTGCAATAAAAATAATATATTTCGTTTTCTTAATTTTTAAATCCATTATATAAAACCCCCTTAAAAAGTTTATAATCCAATTTGAATTGTATCATAGCTGAAGATTTATTCATGCGTTTGTTGTGCAAAAAATCTAACTTTTGAGGGCAGTTCATTGCAGTTTATTTTAAATATCGTTGTAAAAACTTTTTCGTTCGTTCTTCTTTTGGTTTACTAAAGATTTCTTCTGGAGCACCTTGTTCAACAATGACCCCTTGATCCATAAAAATAACCAGGTCACTTACTTCACGAGCAAAAGCCATTTCGTGAGTTACAATCATCATCGTTAATCCAGATTTAGCTAAGTCTTTCATTGTGGCTAACACTTCACCTACCATTTCTGGATCAAGTGCTGATGTTGGTTCATCAAAGAGCAAAACATCCGGATTCATCGATAGTGCGCGTGCAATAGCTACTCTTTGCTTTTGTCCACCGGAGAGTTGAGTTGGTTTTGCATCTAAAAAGCGATCCATGCCTACTTTTTGAAGATTTTTTATCGCTTCAGTGCGAGCTAACGCTACATCACGTTTTAAAACTGTTGTTTGGGCGATCATTACATTTGCTAAAACATTTTTATTTTCAAATAAATTAAAATGTTGAAAAACCATGCCTAGATGCGTGCGGTATTTTGGCAAATCATAGCCTTTAGCTAAAACATTTTCGCCTTTAAATAAAATTTCTCCACCTGTAGGCTCTTCTAGTAAATTAATCGAGCGCAAAAAAGTTGATTTTCCAGAACCAGATGACCCAATCATCGAAATGACTTCACCAGCTTTGACATTTAAAGAAATATCCTTCAATACTAGATTTTGCCCAAAAGCTTTTTGCAAATGTTTAATCTCTAAAATGCTCATTTTAAGCTCCTCCTTTTAAGTTGTAGTGATTATCAAAAGCCTCCTCTACTTGCATCTGGTTAGCATACGGCAGATAATTCGTCTGTCCGTCTATCTTTTTTTCGATTAAGCGTAATATACGAGTTATTGTAAAAGTCATTACAAAGTAAATGAGCGCGATAATTGTAAATGTTTGGAAGTACTGAAAGTTTTGTGTGGCCACAGTGTTGCCAGCAAAATAAAGTTCAACAACTGAGATTACATTTAACACAGAAGTATCTTTAATATTAATTACAAACTCATTCCCTGTTGCGGGTAAAATATTGCGAATTACTTGCGGTAAAACAATTTTTATCATTGTTTGAGAATGGGTCATACCCAAGGCTTGTGCAGCTTCAAATTGTCCCTTATCTACGGCAAAAATGCCACCGCGCACAATCTCTGACATATAAGCTCCCGTATTAATCGAAACAATAAATAATGCTGCAAAAGTTCGATCTAAATTTAGATGGAAAGCTAATGCTGTGCCATAATAAATGACCATTGCCTGCACAATCATTGGCGTGCCACGAAAAACTTCAATATAAAAAGATAAAAGCCATGTTATTAATTGATCTAAAATATATATAAATTTATTACTAGACTTAGGCTTGATACGAAAGACGCCAATTGCTAACCCAATAACTAAACCAACTAACGTCCCAATTAAAGCAATAAATAAGGTCAAACCTGCTCCGCGTATAAATTGTGGAGCACTATTTTTGGCAATTGTTATCACTTGTGAAAAGAAAGTTTCTTGATCACTTTCCTTATCTACAGGCTGCAATTTAATCATTTTCGCCATCAAACTATTTTGCTTTGCTTTCGTCCAAGTTTGAAGATTTTCATTTACTATTGCTAAATTAGCATCACCTTTACGCATCCCAACTGCAATCGCAGTATCTTTAGGATTGATCTTAAAACCTTCACCTTCATTAAACGTTACCATTTTAAATGCATGATTTGCGTGCTTTGCACTCATGGCTTCTGGACGTTCTGCAACATAACCATCGACGATTCCTGATTCTACTGCTTGGCGCATTTGTGGAAAGTCTCTCATAGCTGTCTGCCTTTTAACTTTAGGAATTTGTTTAATAAATTGATAATTAAATGTCCCTTGCTGAGCAGTTATTTTTGCTCCCTTAAAATCAGAAAGTCTTTTTGCCTGTGTATACTTCCCCGTACTATTTACGACGATTACTAAACTAGATATATAGTAGCTGTTACTTGAAAAATCAATTTCTTGGCGTCGTTCTTTTGTAGGAGTCATTCCTGCAATAATTGCATCAATTTTCCCAGATTTTAATTCTGGTACTAACCCGTCCCAAGCAGTTTTGACAATCACTAATTTACGATTTAATTTTTTAGCTAGCATCTTTGCCACTTGAACATCATATCCATTAGCATACTGATGCTTAGTTCCATCAATGGAAACCGCAACATTTTTATCATCATCCTGAGTCCAGTTAAACGGTGCATATCCTGCTTCCATTCCCACACGCAAAACGGACTTTGCATGTGTTTTTATGCTAAAAAGACAATTTAAAGCAAATAATAACGGAAAAATAAAGATTAAAATTTTAAATCTGGCGTGTAATTTATTCATTCCTATCTCCTCTTTAGTAAATTAAATAATTTATAATTGCTATAAAAAATTAAAAAACACCCCTTTTTTCTTAAAAAAGAGGTGCTAAATAAGACTAATTAAATAGTTCTCCTTCGTTTGCACGAAGACAGTTCAATGGCTCTTAACCACTGCCCCAGCTTATAAACTAAACGTTAACTTATAAGCTTCGGCAAGTTTTCCTAAGTTTGCTTCAAAGTGCGCCCACTCCACAAACACCTTAAAACTTGCGACCTCTATTTTTTATTTATTAAATTATTAATGGTTAGTCTATAAATAAAATAACCTGTTGTCAATAGTAAACTTTCAAAATATTTTACAATGTCGCTGATTTTTGAAAATGTTCCAAAAAATTCAAAACATCAGCGACAGATCGTTTTACTCGGGTTAATCTTTGAAATTGGGTCATCCATTAGTTTTTTCGTTGTTTCATATCTTATGTTTTATCTACTTATATAATTTTTGTAAGGATTTTAATGATTTGGAAAGAAGTCTATTGGAGAAAACTAAGGATCATCAAAAA
>JAIRNX010000084.1 GCA_031257815.1 Lactobacillales bacterium | reverse complement strand
CATTATTCATTAACTAATAACATGTTTCTAATTCACTGTTTATTTAAAATGATTCTTGAAGCCCTCTTTACGAAGAAAAAAAGAATTGTTTGAATTTTTACTTTATTTGATTTTTAAGTGAGAATTTATGTGTAATAATCCAAATTTAAAATTTGTAACAATTCCAAATTACCATTATTCTCTTTTACCTGAAGAAATTCATCCAATAACAGAATATGAATTACAGGCTTTTTCTTCTAAATCATTTATGATATTATTCAAATTTAGAAATTTATTAAGGTAAAGGTAATGACAATTGAATCTATAAATATTGTTTTTACACTTCAATTTTTGTGCTTCCTGGTTTTTTTATACGAGGCATTCTCGCTCAACTAAATCCCGTAAAGAAATTAAGTGACAGTCTCGCGTTTCATCATGTTTGATGTATAGTATCATTAACCTAGCTACTTGGAGTTGGGTTTATATTTTAGTTATTAATTTGAAAAATGACCAATACTTATCATTGAAATTTTTTTGGTTTTTAATAGTTATCGTTACATTACTAAGTTCTGCAATCACTGCCTTTATTGTTGGAGCGATAATCCAAAAACGTGGAATTGCTATAATTGGTAAAATTTTTAAGCTTAACACCATTGAGCCAATAGAAACAGCATGGGATTGGTATTTTGCAAAAAATGAACCAGTTCAAATATTGGTCACATTAAAAGACGATTCGGAAATTGCAGGATGGTACGGAGAAGACTCATTTTCTTCTTCACTTGCAGATGATAGGGATATATTCATCCAGCGATTGTATTGCAAAGATGAAAATGGTATTTATCAGCTAAACCCTGAAAGTAAAGGATTTTACATCCCAAAAGATTCAATAAAAAATATTGAATTTAAAAACCAACGGAGGTTATTTAAAACAATGAAATCCGGCATTACTAATACCACAGATATCAATACTCAAAAGAAGTGCAGTACCAATGAGCAAACAAGTGCTTATAGTCCTTCTGATTCCACCTTTACACAGCGTAAAGATATTAATTATCATACCAGAGGTTATACTCCAGGAGCAAAAGATAGTACTCCAAAACCTACTCCTCCACCTTTTAAAACAGGCTCAAGCGTGTCTAAACCTATAAAAAGTAGTAATAATTAGAAAACATATAATCATATAAGGAGAACCAGGTGGTACTGACCATGTTAGGGGTAAATAGCAGCGGAACAAAAGAGCTGTTGACCCTTGGGACAGGGTTCGCCGAAAGGAGCGAGTATTGGAAGGAAATGTTCCTAGGACTAAAAGAGAGAGGCATGGCTGCTCCGAAGCTGGTCATTGGAGATGAAGGCAAAGGTCTCTGGAAAGGCCTCAGCTACGTTTATCCAGACTGCGCTAAGCAGATTTGCTATGTGCATAAGAAGCGTAATGTCCTCAGCCATCTACCCAAAAAACTCTTTTCACAAGCAGGAAAGGATATGGGATAAATAAAAAAAAAGTTTAGGGACTCGCCAGGATGCGGAGCGGGAGATTAAAAGGTTTGAAAGGGTGTACGGTAAAAAATATCCCGATGCCGTAGACTCTCTTAAGTTAAACAAGGACATGCTGCTGACGTATTATGACTTTCCCGCCGAGCATTGGAAGCAAATAAGCTACCATCATTAGGTCTATATTTTCCACTGTGCGGAAAAGAACAGGCAAAACGCGGGCATTGGTAACATAAATTTAATGTCGGCAATGATCTATAAGCTGGTGGAGAAGACCTCTAAAAATTTTAACAAGTTTTTACATAAGGAATTATTGCCAGATGTCTGCAAAGGCGATAAGTTCGTTGATGGTCTGCCGGCAGTGAAAAAGAAAAAGTAAGTTAAAAAAGATGCAAGTGTAAAAACCCCTGCCTTTCTAAAATAAACTTTTGACAACACAACATTAGGTATTTATATTAGACAAAAATGCATATATGTCGCATTTCGCAATAGCCTTAAATGCAAGAAGGGACTTTTTACACTTCAATCAAAAAAGGACAAAAACTTTTTCTTTTAAAATCGCTAGAACAGCAGAACAAAAAGGCGGTCTTCAAAATTGGTAGAGGATCGCCTTTTACTTTAAAAAATAATTAAAAATATATATTAAGCTGTATCTTTAATCTCTACTCATCCTTTCTGTGTTCCTAAAGAATGCTTGATTAAATTATAATTACACTAAACAGCTTGAAGATAAGGTTGTGAAAGTTGAGCTAAGATATTTTTTATGGCTTAGTAGAAGGCGGTTTCCTTGATGTTGATTTGAGCTTGACATCCTGTTTTATAACCTCAAATTTCGCCAATATATCTGACATGAATTTATTTATGCTCTCAGAAAAAGTAAGCTTAAATGACTCCATGTCAGCGCATTGTTTTTTCAGCTCCTCGTTAACATTCTTAATATGTAGCAACTTCTGGAGCTCAACTCTAACCTCTTCATGCTCTTTTTCTTTGGCTTTCAGCTACTCGACGTAAAATTCAGACGCAGATTTTGCCTTGTCCGCCGCCTGGGTTGCTATTTTTAGTTTATTTCTGAGATCCTCCAAAGAGCGATCCTTAGATGCTATTTCATTTAATGCGATCGCTAGGTTATTTTTCATATCATTTATTTTAGCTTCAAACTAATTTTTGGAAATAATGGCAACTTTGGTTTTCATGTCTTCTAACGCTTGCAAGCAAGGTTTTAGCTCTTCTGCAGTATCTTATGGGGTTTCTGGATTTTCCGCCAGGACAATTTGCAAGTGCTTATGCACTGTTGCGAGAGAGCCGCCTGTATTAGCCTGGACATTGCGGATTGAAGTTCGCTGCCTATTGGCTCGCAAAAAAAGAACAGCATCTAAAACTTTTTTTTTGAAATTGTCTACCAATATTAAGTCTCCTTTCGTTTATTTCGAATGAGAAATTATAACTTATTTTTTAGGAAAATAACAAAAGAAAATTATGTTAGAAATATGTTTTAGGTTTATTTATGTATAATTATAATAATATTATATTTTAGAATTAAATATTTGCGAACGAACGCAAAAATGAAAGAACGAACGAACAAAAAACAGACGAACGATCACAGATCGATGTCTGTTCTTTCGATCATTTATTATAAA
>JAIRNX010000064.1 GCA_031257815.1 Lactobacillales bacterium | reverse complement strand
TGTTGGACGGATTGGCGGAATCGATAAAAAAGTTGCTTCAGCACATGCTAAGAAAGTAGATATCTTTTTTGCTCCTGATGATGAAATTTTGCCAGAGTGGAAAAAGAAAGATCCAACTTTAATTTCAAACTACCAAGAAGCCAAGCAAGCTGCTAAAAAATTGAGAACAAAAATGAAAATTGTGCCAGTGAAAAAAGTGCAGGATGCTGTAAATTATTTGGAAAATTTGAAATAAATTATAGAGCGTGTTAACTTGTCTCTCCATGGATGAAATTTTATGATGTTATATTTTCTGACACGAATTATTGACAGTTACTATTTTGATTGCTAGACTGGGTTTATCAAATTACTTGGAGGGGTTCAGATGTCAGAAAAAGAATTACGGCGTTCGATGTCTGTGTTTCCAATTGGGACGGTGATGAAACTAACAGAATTATCGGCTCGTCAAATTCGTTATTACGAAGAACAGCGTTTAATTAATCCAGAGCGTAGTGAAGGCAATCGTCGCTTATATTCACTAAAAGATATTGATGTCTTACTTGAGATTAAAGATTATTTATCCGATGGATTAAATATAGCGGGAATCAAGCATTTATTAGAAAAAAAAATGCAAATTCAGAAAAAAACTCCAGAGCAAGCTAAAAAAACATTAACAGATGAAGATGTCCGTCGTATTTTTCGTGATGAATTTCTTCAACAAGGTGGTCTTGTTCATGAAGAAATACCTAGATTTGGGAATCCGCGGTTATTATAGTTTTGAAATAAATTTTAGCCGTGATATATAAAGAAAGTAGGTAAGGTGTAAATGGTATTTAAAACAAGAACAGCAGCAAATATTCGTCGTGAAATTAAGGAAGAAGGGGTAACATTTCTACGTTTAATGTTCACTGATATTTTAGGGACACTGAAAAATGTAGAAGTTCCTGCGACTGAGGAGCAGTTGGATAAAATTTTTGAAAATAAAATGATGTTTGATGTTTCATCTATTGAAGGTTTTGTACGAATTAATGAATCAGATATGTATTTATATCCAGATCTTTCAACCTGGATTGTTTTTCCTTGGTCAGCAGAGCATGGAAAAGTCGCTGGTTTGATTTGTGATGTTTACAATCCAGATGGCACGCCTTTTGTGGGAGATCCTCGTGGTAACTTAAAACGAGCGTTGGATCATATGGAAAAAGCAGGCTTTACTTCTTTTAATCTTGGTCCAGAGCCAGAATTTTTCTTGTTTAAGTTAGATGTATACGGTAAACCTACATTAGAAGTAAATGATCATGGTGGCTACTTTGACTTAGCGCCAACAGATTTGGCAGAAAACACACGTCGTGAGATTGTTAACACTTTAACGGAACTTGGTTTTGAAGTCGAAGCATCGCATCATGAAGTGGCGATTGGTCAACATGAAATTGATTTTAAATATGCCAATGCCTTAGAAGCTTGTGATAATATTCAATTGTTTAAATTAGTAGTGAAAACGATTGCTAGAAAGCATGGATTGCACGCAACCTTTATGGCAAAACCTAAATTTGGTATCAATGGCAGTGGTATGCATTGCAATATGTCACTCTTTAAAGATGGCAAGAATGTTTTCTGGGATGAAAATGGTGAAATGGAATTATCACAAACAGCTTATCATTTCTTAGGCGGCTTGATTAAGCATGCACGTGGCTTTACAGCAATTACGAATCCAACGGTTAATTCTTACAAACGTTTGGTGCCAGGTTATGAAGCGCCGGTTTATGTTGCATGGGCGGGAAGAAATCGTTCGCCATTGATCCGTGTACCGGCAGCTCGCGGGATGTCGACGCGTTTGGAATTGCGTTCGGTGGATCCAACAGCAAATTCATACTTGGCTTTAGCAGTTTTGCTTGAGTGTGGCCTTGATGGGATTAAAGAAAAAATGCAAGCGCCAGAGCCTGTAGAAGTAAATATCTATGCCATGACAGATGAAGAACGTGTTACTGCGGGAATTAAAGATTTACCATCTACTTTGCGTAGTGCAGTAAAATCTCTTCAAAAAGATGAAGTGGTAGTTGATGCTTTAGGTAACCACATTTATGAAAATTTTGTTGAAGCTAAGAAAATAGAATGGGCGGCTTACGCACAAACTGTGTCACAATGGGAACAAGAAACTTATTTGGAACTTTATTAAGAAAATTATAATAATTTAGTAAAATCGTTGTATCAAAAGATAACAACGGTTTTTTTACTGAAAAAAATTTTTTCTTATCTTGAGAATCTTGTATATTATTAATATGCAAAATATTAAAAGCGTTCACAAGTTAAGAACCTGTTAGCGATCCATCAATAAAGAGCTCGTTAACAGGTTCTAAGAAACGAGGATGTTAAAAGTGAAGGAAAAGGTTTATGCGGTAGTAGATTTGGAAACAACTGCGCCGGTGAACAAAGGGGGAAAAATTATTCAAATTGGTATTGTTCTTGTTCAAAAAGATAAGATCATATCAACTTATGAAACTGATGTAAATCCTAAGGAAATAATTTCTAATACCATTGTACAATTAACAGGGATTTCTCATCGGCAGTTGTTTAACGCTCCTTCTTTTAAAGATATTGCTGAAAAAATTTCTAAACTGCTTTTCAATACCGTTTTTGTTGCTCATAATATTCACTTTGACTATCATTTTTTAAACGCGCAGCTTAAAGAAGCAGGTTTTCCTGAATTAGACAATCAAAAATTAGATACTGTAGAGCTAGCACAAATATTTTTTCCAACAGCTTCAAGTTTTCGTTTAAGTAAACTAACAAAAGAGTTAAATATTAAACATAACCACCCTCATCAAGCGGGCAGCGACGCTTATGCCACAGCTGAGTTATTACTTAAAATCAAAAAGAAAATTACGCAGATTCCAAATAAAATTTTGGAAAAAATAGTTGCCTTAAGTCCAGCATTAAATGTAGACAACGATTTATTTATTAAGGAACTCCTTTTAAAAAGAAAAGAGAAGATAGCTTGTTCAGCTGAGCAAATGTTGGTTAATGAATTAGTTTTGCAAAAACAAAAAGTTGAAACTTATC
>JAIRNX010000051.1 GCA_031257815.1 Lactobacillales bacterium | reverse complement strand
CTTTTTAACTCCAAAGGAGAAAAGAAAAATAGCTGCTTGATGTTAAACTAAAAAAAACAGTTTGCTGGACCTATCTTAAATATTTAAATTAGGTCTCACTTCATTGACTTTGGTACATTTGAAAATCATAGTTAACAGATTCTAAGAACCTGTTAACGATCTCCGTAATCGCGACTTTTTTGGTAATTTTTTGCTTTTCTTCGTCAAAAAGCCTCGATTTAGCACCACTAAATCTGCGTTTTTTTCCTAGAAATGCACAAAAATTTCTCAAAAAATTCATCAATAGAGAGATTGTTAACAGGCTCTAAGCCATTTTTCAAAATTGCTCTATATATGTTTATACCATAAAATAAAGTTAAGGATTTATATATGTCAGGATATGTGGTGGCCGTTGTTGGAGCAACCGGTGCAGTAGGAAAAAAGATGATTCAGATGTTGGAAGATTCTACTCTTCCAGTTGGTCAAATTAAGTTATTAGCCTCGAAACGTTCTAAAGGTAAAGAGCTTACTTTTAAAGGGAAAACGGTTTTAGTAGAAGAATTAACACCGACCTCTTTTGTAAATGTTGATATTGCCCTATTTTCAGCAGGTGGTAGTGTTTCTAAAGAATTTGTACCAAAAGCTGTTCAAGCGGGTTGCGTAGTTATTGATAATACATCGCATTTTCGCATGGAGCCAGATATACCTTTGGTGGTACCAGAGGTTAATGAAAATGTATTGTTTAAGCATCAGGGAATTGTTGCGTGCCCAAATTGTTCCACGATTCAAATGATGGTGGCACTTGAACCGCTAAAAAAAAGTTTGGTCTAACGAGAATTATTGTTTCGACTTATCAAGCAGTTAGTGGTGCGGGCAATCGTGCTATTTTTGAAACTAAGCGTGAGTTGCGTGAAATTTTAAATGATGGCGTTGTTGCAAAGCAAGTTAAAGCAGAGGTTTTGCCAACAGCAGGAGATAAAAAACATTTTCCAATCGCTTTTAATGCTTTGCCTCAGATTGATGTTTTTGCTGAGGATGATTATACCTATGAAGAGTGGAAAATGATTAATGAAACAAAAAAGATTATGGATGATGCTGCACTAAAAGTAGCAGTAACATGCGTGCGTATTCCTGTTTTAAGTGGGCATTCAGAGTCTGTTTATTTTGAAGTTGAAAAAGAAAATGTTACGCCTTGGCAGATTAAAGATGTATTGACAAGTGCTCCAGGCGTTGTTTTAGAAGATGATCCTAAGACACAAACTTATCCGCAAGCGATTAATTCTGTCGGTCGTAAGGAAGTGTTTGTAGGACGTATTCGTCGTGATTTAGATGAAGTAAAGGGCTTTCATATGTGGATTGTTGCCGATAATTTGTTAAAAGGCGCAGCTTTAAATTCTGTGCAAATTGCTGAAAGTTTACATAAATTAAAATTAATTTAAGAACCTGTCAAATATATATAGAAAGTTAAAAAAGGTATAAATTGAGAAATGAGAGTGAAAGAAAATGAGTAAGATTAAAATCATTCCCCTTGGGGGTGTACGCGAAAATGGAAAGAATGCGTATATTGTCGAAGTGAATGATAATATTTTTGTGTTGGATTGTGGACTAAAATATCCTGAAAGTGAATTGTTAGGAATTGATGTCGTAATCCCCAAATTTTCTTATTTAGTGGAAAATGCATCACGTGTTGCTGGAATTTTTTTAACACATGGGCATGCGGATGCAATTGGAGGCCTTCCGTATCTTTTAGCGGATATTGAGGTTCCAGTTTTTGGTAGTGAGCTTACAATTGAACTTGCCAAAATAACTGTTGCTGATTATAACGAAACCAAAAAATTTAATGATTTTCATGTGGTAAATGAGAAAACAGAAATTGATTTTGGCGAAAACATAACGATTAGTTTTTTTAAGACAACGCATACGATTCCTAATACTTTAGGGATTGTGGTAAAGACTACAGCAGGCTTAATTGTTTACACTGGTGATTTCAAATTTGATCAAGCCATTGAACCTATATATCAAACGGATTTTTCACGTTTAGCACAAATAGGTTCAAAAGGTGTGTTAGCCTTGCTATCTGATTCAGCTAATGCAGATAATCCTATACAAGTTGCTAGTGAGCGTGAAGTTAGTGAGAAGATTAATGAAACAATCCGTTATTGGGATGGACGAATTATTGTCGCTTCAGTAGCAAGTAATTTAATGCGTATTCAACAAGTATTAAATGCAGCGTATAAATTTGATCGTAAAGTCTTATTAACTGGGCAAGATTTAGAGTTGATTGTACAAACGGCGATCAAACTTGGCAAGCTAAAATTACCTGATAAGAAGCTATTAATTTCTGAAAGTCAACTTTCAAAAATCCTTGATAAAGAGTTACTGGTTTTAGAAACTGGTCGGATGGGTGAGCCGATTAAATCGCTACAGCGGATGGCAAATGGCTATCATAAAAATATTAAAATCAAAAAAGGTGATTTAGTCTTTATTACAACTACGCCTTCCATTGCAATGGAAACTTTTGTAGCTAAAACGGAAGATTTAATTTATCAAGCTGGCGGTGAAGTTGAGATGATCAGTACTAATATGCGCGTTTCAGGGCATGCTAATCCTTGTGATTTGCAATTGATGTTAAATTTATTAAAGCCTAAGCATTTTATTCCTGTTCAAGGTGAGTATCGACAATTAGCAGCGCATGCTAGACTAGCGTATGAGCTGGGGATTAATCCGCAAAATGTTCATATTACAAATAAAGGTGATGTTTTAGAATATCGTCAAGAACGTTTGATTTCAGGTGGCGAAATTTCTGCTGATAATGTGATGATTGATGGAATTGGCGTGGGTGATATTGACAGTGTTGTTTTAAATGACCGGCGCGTTTTATCGGAAAATGGTGTTTTATTTGCTGTGGTAACTGTTAATCGTCGTGATAAAGTAATTGTATCTGAGCCGCAAGTAACCTCTCGTGGCTTTATTTATGTGAAAAATTCGCGTGATATTTTAAAAGAAAGTCAAAATATTGTGACAAAAGTGGTAAATGCTAATTTAGTTTTACCTGAATTCGAGTGGAATAAAGTGAAGAAAGAAGTTCGAGATGGTTTAGCACGTTATTTATTTGAGCAAACAAAACGCAAACCGATAATTTTGTCGATTATTATGGAATGCATTAAGAAAAATTAAAAAAATTTCTTAGAACCTGTTAACGATCTCTCTATTGATGAATTTTTTGAGAAATTTTTGTGCCTTTCTAGGAAAAAAACGTAGGTTTAGTGGTGCTAAATCGAGGCTTTTTGACAAAGAAAGGCACAAAATTACCAAAAAAGTCGCAATTATGGAGATCGTTAACAGGCTCTAACAAAGCTACTTGATATTGTATCCTTTGATGATGGAATTGATTATGTGAAACAACAGCAGAAACAAAAAAGAGCATAGAGATTTACGTACTTAAAATGAGATTTTTGAGGAGCACAAAGGGACGGTGCATGGTAAAATTGCAAATTATGGACCTTCTAATAATTTTTGAGGAGGGTTTAGCGAAACTTTGAAATCTCTTTAAGGATGCGCGGGTAAGGGAGATGATTTGAAAAATTATCTTTTCGAAAATGTGCAAACGCAAACAAGCGCGCGCAAGAGTTAGCCGTTAAATATCGGTGATGATACATTGAAGTGCCAATTCATGAATATTGACACATACTAGCCCGTTAAAATAATTGTTTTATAAATTGATTAATGTTATAGTCAATACTTGTAAAGGGCGCTTAGAACCTGTTAACTTGTCTTGGAGTGATGAATGATTTTGGCTATTTTTCGCTATTATGGAAATAGTAGACAGCTTCTAAGAGCCTGTTAACGATCTCCGTAATCGCGACTTTTTTGGTAATTTTTTGCTTTTCTTCGTCAAAAAGCCTCGATTTAGCACCACTAAATCTACGTTTTTTTCCTAGAAACGCGTAAAAATTTCTCAA
>JAIRNX010000045.1 GCA_031257815.1 Lactobacillales bacterium | reverse complement strand
TATTCTAGATGAGCGAATTCTTTCATTAACCAAGTTTTGCCAACCTGTCTGGCTCCTTTAATAATTAATGGTTTGCGATTGTTTGATTGTTTCCATTTAATTAAATCATCCATTTTTTTACGAAACACTAAAATCACCTGCTTTAAAACTCTGTTTGATTTATTGTAGCAAAAAATGTTGATTTTAGAACCTGTTAACGATCTCTAGTGAAATGAATTTTTGAGCTATTTTTTCACAATTTGAGGCAAAAAACGTAGGTTTAGCGGTGCTAAATCGAGACTTTTTAACAAAAAAGTGTGGAAAAATAGCCAAAACTATTCATCGCTTCGAGACAAGTTAACAGGTTCTTAGGTAAATTAACTAGCGAAAAGTGTAGATTTTATGAAATTTAACTCGTAAAAAATGTAGATTTTGAGATGAATAAAGGTTGATGGAGTTTTTGCTTATTTTTTTGGAAAAATAAAATTAACAAATTCAAAGAAGAGCAAATACGATTTTCTTAAATATTTCTTTTTTGTTATAGTGTCATTGTATGAAAAATAGATAACGTGAGAGGAGAAGGATTGTGAAAGGAATTGTTCTCGCGGGTGGTTCAGGAACACGTTTATATCCTTTAACGCGTGCAGCAAGCAAGCAGCTGATGCCGGTGTACGATAAACCGATGATTTACTATCCATTGTCAACGTTGATGTTGGCGGGAATTAAAGATATTTTGATTATTTCAACACCGCAAGATTTGCCGCGTTTTGAAGAATTACTAGGTAATGGTTCAGAGTTTGGAATTTCTTTAAGCTATAAAGAGCAGCCTTATCCTGATGGTTTGGCGCAAGCTTTTATTATTGGCGAAGAGTTTATTGGTAGTGATACGGTAGCATTGGTTTTAGGAGATAATATTTATTATGGTCCAAATCTTTCTAAAATGCTTCAGCGTGCAGCAAGCAAACAAGTAGGAGCGACCGTTTTTGGTTATCAAGTAAACGATCCTGAGCGTTTTGGGGTGGTTGAGTTTGATAGTACTATGAAGGCGATCTCAATTGAAGAAAAACCGAAAAATCCTTGTTCAAACTATGCGGTGACGGGTCTTTATTTTTATGATAACCAGGTAGTAGAAATTGCGAAAAAAATTAAACCCTCAGCGCGTGGTGAGTTGGAGATTACAGATGTAAATAAAGTCTACCTTGAAGATGGGCAGTTAGAAGTTGAGTTGATGGGGCGGGGATTTGCCTGGCTTGATACAGGAACGCATGAATCTTTACTGGAAGCTGCTCAATATATCGAAACAGTGCAGCGAATGCAGAATCTGCAGGTGGCGAATTTAGAAGAAATTGCGTACCGAATGGGCTATATCACCAAAGAACAGGTGTTGGATTTAGCGCAGCCGTTAAAGAAAAATGGATATGGTCAATATTTATTGCGCTTGATTGGAGAATAAGTGTTGTGGGAGAGTTAAAAATTACAAAAACGAAATTACAAGATGTCAAAATTATCGAACCGGCTGTTTTCGGGGATCACCGTGGTTTTTTTACTGAATCTTATTCTGAAAAAGATTTTCAAGCTGCAGGGATTGATATTAAATTTGTGCAAGATAATCATTCACTATCAACACAGGCAGGTGTTTTGCGAGGACTTCATTTTCAAATGGGTGAAGCAGCGCAAGCTAAGTTGATTTGTGCGATTACCGGTGTGATTTTGGATGTAATTGTGGATATGCGTAAGGGTTCACCAACTTATGGTAATTGGGAAAGTTATATTTTATCTGAACATAATCACCGACAACTGTTGGTACCAAAAGGCTATGCGCATGGTTTTTTAACCTTAACGCCAAATGTAAATTTTTTGTATAAATGCGATAACTATTATAGTGCTGAAAATGATGGCGGTATTTCGTTTAAATCGCCAGAACTTGCGATCAATTGGTCAATTGATTTGGATTACGCAATCACTTCTGAAAAGGATGCCAAACTACCCACTTTTGCGGAATTTGAAGTGGAAAATCCATTTGTGTATGAAGAGGGAGATAAGATCGTTAACAGGCTCTAAGGAGTTTAAAATTTTATGAGCAAACAACAAGCACAGTACATTATAATGTTATCTTTTGCGGCGGTTTTAATTTCCATAGATCAGTTAGTGAAAATTATAATCGATCAAAATATTTCTTTAAGCGAAAGTGTTACTTTTATTCCTAAAATTTTAAGCATTACGCATGTTCATAATAGTGGAGCTGCTTGGAATTTATTGGACGGGCATATGTGCTTTTTTACATTTATTACAATTATTGCCGCGGGTGTGATTTTTTATTATTTTTGGCGTTCGATTCAGCAGTCAAAATGGCTGAATATTGCGTTGTTATTAATGTTTTCTGGAGCAGTGAGTAATTTTATTGATCGAGTTTGGCATGGTTATGTAATTGATATGTTTCAAACAAAGTTTATCGATTTTCCTGTGTTCAATATGGCTGATAGTTATTTGGTAGTTGGTGTATGTTTACTAATAATCTATATTTTTATTATAGATAAAAAAGGATAGTAATCTTGACGATGGAAAAGATTAACTTTGTTATTAAAGACGAGACTGGAAGAATAGATAAAATTTTGGCTAAACGGTTAGAAAATTCTCGCTCACAAATTCAATCTTGGCTGAAAAATGGGCAAGTGAAAGTTAATGATGTAATCATAAAGCCAAATTATAAAGTTGTTGCGAATGATAAAGTGGAAATAGCACTTCCTAAGGCTTCGATTTTAAATGTCCAATCAGAAAATCTTTCTATTGATATTGTTTACGAAGATTGTGATGTGGTGGTGGTAAATAAATCGCAAGGAATGGTTGTTCATCCATCAGCAGGGCATGCAACAGGGACATTGGTGAATGCCCTTTTATATCATATTGATAATCTTTCAAGCCTTAATGACATTGTACGTCCAGGAATTGTGCATCGAATTGATAAGGATACTTCGGGATTATTGATGGTAGCAAAAAATGATATGGCACACCAAGCCTTAGCAGAACAGTTAAAAAATCATACATCTTTGCGTAAGTATGTTGCATTGGTTCATGGAGATTTTTCACATAATGCCGGAAAAATTGAGGCACCGATTGCTCGTAGTAAGGAAAATCGTAAAAAGCAGGCAGTTGTTGCAAATGGTAGGTCTGCTATTACTTATTTTAAGGTGTTGGAGCGCTTTAGCGATTATATGTTAGTTGAGTTGCAGTTAGAAACAGGGCGAACGCATCAAATTCGAGCACATATGGCATATGTTGGTCATCCTATAGCGGGGGATCCTACTTATGGTCCGCGCAAAACATTAAAAGGTAATGGGCAATTTTTGCATGCTCAAGTTTTGGGTTTTAAACATCCAAAAACTGGCCAGCTTTTATCTTTTACTGCGCCTTTACCGGATATTTTTGAAAAAACATTGAGCAAACTACGTAAAAATAATATTAACGAACTTTAAAGGGATATTACTCTTGTTTAAAATCGTCAGGGGCAAGTTGTAACTCAAATTCATCCACTGTACTGATTCTTCCCATTCGAATACCCAACAATGGCCTTTGCCATTTCTTCTCGAGTAATCGATAATTTTTCCAAAAATTCCTGAATTTCTTCCAAATCAAATTTTTCCACATTTGTCACAAAGATTTTTTCATACACTTGCTTTTTATTATTTTCTTTTGCCAGAAAAAGCTCTTCGTATAGTTTTTCTCCTGGACGAATACCCGTTTCCACAATTGCAATCTCATTTTGTTTTCTTCCAGATAATTTAATCATCTTAGCAGCCAGATCCTTGATCTTAATTGGCTCACCCATATCCAAAACAAAGATCTCTCCACCGTTTGCCAGCGCACTTGACTGCAAAACTAATCGACTAGCCTCAGAAATCGTCATAAAGTAACGAGTCATCCGTAAATCCGTAACAGTAACCGGACCACCTGCAGCAATTTGCCGTTTAAATAACGGAATCACTGAACCTCGACTTCCCAAAACATTCCCAAAACGCACAGCTGAAAATTTTGTCTTTCTGGCTTCGTTTAAACTCATCATCACCATCTCAGCAATACGCTTGGTTGCCCCCATGACATTAGTTGGATTTACTGCTTTATCCGTTGATACCATCACAAAATTTTTTACATTATACTTTTGGGCAATTCTTGCTACATTTAGTGTACCATAAATATTGTTATGAACTGCTTCAACCGGATTATATTCCATCAATGGCACATGCTTATATGCCGCAGCATGATAAATAATATCTGGTCGATGCTCGCTTACAATTTTATCAATACGCTCTACATCTTTAATATCTGCAATAATCGGCACAATTTCAATACCTAAACCTTGAACTTTTGATCGTATTTCACCATTAATTTTATAAATTGAATACTCACCATGACCTAATAGCAACAATTTTGCAGGTTGAAATTGCAGCAATTGCCGAACAATTTCACTACCAATGCTACCACCGGCACCTGTTACTAAAATCGTTTTGCCTCGTAACTGTTTACCTATAAGCTCAGTATCAAGCTTCACTTCTTCGCGTCCTAAAAGATCAACAACATCGACCTCTTTTAAAGAGTTAATGCCTAATTTTCCAGTAGCTATATCCTCAATATTGGGCATTGTTGTAACTTTTGCACCTGATTGCATTGCCAATTCTGTAATTTCTTTTTTGCGTTTCAACGACACACTTGGAATTGCCAAAATCACCTGCTCAATTTGATGCTCTTTTACTAATAAAGGAAGCTTTTCAATCGTTCCTAGTACTCTTTTCCAAGATACATAAGTGCCAACTTTACTTAAATCATCATCAACAAAACCAACAACTTCAAATTCCTGACCTGAATTATTACGTTGCAAAATCTGAATCAATTGAAAGCCTGCTTCTCCTGCACCAACAATTAACACACGTTTTTTATGAATAGCTGACTTAGCGTAAGATAAAACAGTGTCTTCCACACGACCTTT
>JAIRNX010000108.1 GCA_031257815.1 Lactobacillales bacterium | reverse complement strand
CCGTTTATAATCACATTTGTTTTTTTGGTTAGAATATTTGCAATCTTTAGTTATTATATCATAAAAATCATTTTTTGCAAAACTTTGTGTAAAATAATTAATCAACAAAAAAATATATGAATGCGAGAGAAAATAATGTATGGCATACAAGTTATTCCTTGGGGTTTGTTTCTCTCGCTCAAATACTTTTTCGGCTTATTCAAAAAAATTCTAAATTTTCTTTTGACAAATGATTTAAAGTTTATATACTATCATTCGCTCGACGATGATTTGGTGATTTTTTATTAAGACAATTGATTTAAATTTTGTCAAATTAGTTCCACCATTTTGTTATTGTCGGTTTTCCCTACCTCTAAAATGTGATATGGAAGCGATAATTTAGGGGTTCAAATATGCCTTTCTTTGGTTACTGGTAGTCATGCTGGAAAAATGTTTGCTATCATTTTTTTTCTTGTTTCAACATTTCATTTTTTCCGCATTTTTAAAGCATTTCTGAAGGGTTCAAAGTCTATTTTATCAGGGGTTCAAACTCTGTTTTTTTCATTTTCAATTTTTTCTGAAATTTCTTCCTTTTCAACATAAAGTTTTTTTAGCTCGTTTTCGTAGTTCAATATTAATTCTTCATCCTCTGTTTTTCATATCCTTTCAATAAATCTTTGAATTTTACTTTTCACGCTATTTAAATTATTCTCAAGCAGGGATATAACTGTACCTTTGTTTTTCTCTCTCTCATCAATTTGTTTCTGTAAGTTCAACTTGAATACTTGTATTACCCTTTCGTCTGGCTTCAATCTTTGTAATAACTCTTCAAATTCTTCATGTAATTTGTCCCTATTTATACTTTTATTCCTCATAGGTGATTTATCAGAATATATATAATATGGAAATTTGTTTCAATGTCTTCACCTAGACCATCCTCAAGTTAACATGGTTTTTGATGTCTCACAGTACAAAATTCATCTCAATGGGAAGTCTTTTCTTCTGTCAATTCTGTTTTCGCTAATTTCCATTTTTTCAGTTACAAAACCTTTCGTTATTGATATTTCTTTTATTCTATTCAAAATCTTTTTATGAGTTTCAAGGGAAATTAGCGCTTTATGTTTTCATTGTACTTTGTGTATTCCCCATTCAGGTAAATCTACATATCAAGCATATAATGGGCTTTTAAGCATATTACACATAGAATTATGACCTCTTAGTTTGTAATTTCAGGTATTTTTATCTTTATACCATCAAACATCTACTTCATTTTTATGTAAAAAACTGGCAACATCAATTATTCTATTTAGCTCACAATTAGCAAATTTCTCCATTGCCTCTTGAACTACGTAGCAACTTGGTTCATCCAGCAATAATTTTTTTCATCATTTTTTATTAGCGGACCATTTGTAGCCTTTCGGTATTCAAAAACACCAATAACCATCTTCAAGTCTTGATTTTTGCCTATACACAACCCTTTGTTTATTCTCTTCCCTGAAAAATTGCGCTATCATCATAAACATTTGCTCCACAATCCTACCCTGCGGGCTGTCTTCAATTTTTTGATTTATGTAGAGAATTTCTACATTCTTACGTTCAAATTCTAGTTTAAGTGATAAATAGACCATCATATCCCTTGCTAACCTATTCATATCTTCACAGACAACATTAATTTTTATATTTTTTTGTTCTTTTCGTTTCTGTGTGATATATTCAAAAAGTTTATTAAGTCAAGGTCTGTCTTTCGTTCCTCCGCTAATTCCTTCATCTCCAAAAGACTGCTCAATTATATGCCCTCTTTCTTTTGCGTAATCCGCACATCTTTTTTTTTGACTGGGCAATCAATTTCAATCTCTTACTTGTTGTATTGATGAAACACGACTATAAAAAATCCGAAGTTCACCTTTCTTTTTTGTCTTTGTATTAGTTTTTGTATTATTTGTTTCCTCCTTTTGATTATTTATTTCTTTCATAATGGCATAATTATATATTAAATTAGTTAAGAAATAAATTGTATGCCATAGTGTATTATGGCTACAATCTATTTACTTGCAAGTTATTTTCATTTTTCCTGTCAACAATTTGTTCACAAGTTCAGAATTTCAAGGCAAATGGCGTTATATTCGTTTATCGTTCTCAAAATTTCTTCTTTCTCATCTGGCGTATAATCATCTGGAATTAGATTATATATATCATCGTTTGTTATTTTTTTGTTTTTCATGTGTTTTTGTTATCAAATAATATATTTCTTACCAAGCTTTTAATTCTTCTTCTTAGGTTGAAAATATCCTTGTTTCCTCATACTTCATCAAGAATGCTTTGCAATTCAAATTTGTGGTAAGTGTTGGCGGAGATGAAAGCGTGGCCCAACTCGTGTTTGTTCTTGAACTTTGAGTTTTGGAAATACGGCAGAACATCAAGCATTATCGGCCTTTTGTTTCCTGTCAGAAAAATGGCTTGGTTGTCGGGCATGGTCCTGATTTCGTCGGCATTCAATAAATTGAACTCGCTTCGATTGGTTCTTTCCTCATTTTTTTCTGTATGATAAGTCTCGTTACGTATTATCTTTCCTAACATCTTTTCTATTTCCTGTGCCGTTGCTTGACTCGTTCCAGAAAAAAATAATTTGGAATTTACGCCGCCTTCAATAATCGTGTTAGCTTTTTCTTTTCCATATTGTGTTTCTAATTGTGAGAAACTTTGTAAAACGAGGGATAGGGATACTTTGTATTTCCTCATGTTGGTAATCACAATATCAAAATCAGGAATATTTGCGTGTCCGAATTCATCATATAGGATGAACAAGGGTAAGTCGTCTTTTTTTGGGATTGTTTCCATATAGTAATGAAAAAGCTGTGTGTAAAAAAGATTTAGTATGAAAGTGTAAAACTTTGCTTCGTTTACTGGGAAAATCAAATATAAAATTGTTTTTTTTTCTTTAGGTCTGCAAATCTAACAGAGTTTTTTGATAGCATTTTTGCCAATTTTTCATTGGCTAACGGACTCAAAGCGGTTTGCGCCGTGGCTATGTGGCTTTGGACTGTGGGGTTGTTGTTGCCTATCAGTGAAAGCCACTTGTCTTTGAGTCTTGATTCAGTAACATAAGCCGCCATGAAGCTATCCAACAAGCTGCCGTCTGGCGTCATCGCTTCCAGTAGCTTGTAGAGGTTATACAGGTTGTGATACTCCCTTGGCGTATCTCTCAAGCAACAAGTAAAGAACTCTATGAGGTTCTCGGCGCCCGCCCTCCAAAAAATATCCTCTGAGCCTTTCAGGGTGCTGGCCGTCAGACTGGAAGCCAACAGACTGACCTTTACGGGGTCTATGATTGTGCCGCCGTTGGCGTAGGTGAAGATGTAACGAAGCGGGTTGAAGTAGATACTATGTTCGGGGTCGCTCGGGTCGAATTTCAAGACCTTGAAGCCTTTGCTTTGCAGGTATCCCGATGTCTGGCTAAATATCTCACCGCTGGGGTCGGTGACGATGACGGAGTGCTTGCCTTGGGCGAGGCTCAGGACGTTGGGGATGATGAACTTGCTTGTCTTTCCTGTTCCGGTCGGGGCCACGACAAGCAAGTGCTTGTAGCTGTCCTCCAGGCTGAGACGCTTCCGCTTCCCGTCGATGAGCAAGCCTTGGTTGGCGGGCGAGAGGATTTTTAGCTGCTCACTCTCACTAAGGAACCTTGCCCCGGTGTTCTTGCCAACGTTTCCCGTCAGAAGCGCGTGCAAGAAGCCCGTACCCTTGCGGGTATCTTGCCGTTGGGCGTGGGCGTAGAGAAAAGCTTTCTGCGAGCATTTTCCCAAAAACTTGAATGTATCCATTAGCAGCTTGCTCATTTTTTCCTTTATTCCTCCTTGTTTTTTTGTTTTTGTTTTCATGGTTTTAAAATTAAAATTTAAAATAATTTTTATCTTGTTTTGTATATTTTCCTTTCTTTGTTTATTTCTTTGTTCTTTTCTTTGTTTTTTTCTTTTTCGTTTTTTTTGATGAGTGTTGTATAAATTCCTTGTCTTGTTAAATCTTTCACTTGTCTGACATTTTTTTGCGCTTGCAATTTCTTGTCAATTTCCTCTTGCCGGACTTTCAAAACACGTTTTATTATTTCTGTTTGATTGGCAATTTCCGCGTCTGAAACGATATTATTTGATTTTGTTTTTACTTCTTCGATTTGATTTGCAACATTGTATATGTTCATGGTTTTATCAACTTTTGAACGAAAAAAATTTTTTACATATTCCAAGGATTTTTGTATCAAAAAAGAAAACATTTTTTAAATCCTTCTAAGATTTTTCTTATTTGTTCCTTGATGTCAGGTTTTTCAATAACATGGTCGCGTTTTGCTTTGATTTCATTCATCGTCTTTTCTGTTTTTGTCGGCTTTTTTTAACATGGCCGCATGTTGTAAAAAGAAAACCCCAAAGCATATTAAATATTTTTGCCGCGTCACCATTTCTTGACATTTGAATTTCCCTTTGAATTTTGACGTAAGCGAGCTATTTTTTTCTGAAATTCATCATGCCTTTTTGCGTCATTTGTAATTTTATTTGTTTTGCCATTGAAAAATTTTCTCAAATCTTCTATTTCAGCTTCTTTTTGGGCTTGTTTGCGCTGCTCAATGGTCAACGACTTTTCCTTATTCAAAGCCTCTTTTAAAAATTCCTCTTTCTTGTCGCGTTTTTTGTCTTGCTCTCCCGCATTGGGCTGCAACCAAACCTCATCTTGAAGTATCGGTTTTTTCCCTGTGGCAAAATATTGAATATCTGTAACAACTTCGTGAAACATCCGTTTGGCAAAGTTTGTGAATTTTTTTGTAAAAGATGTGTTGTCATTATTTGTCTTGATTAAAAATTCTTTAAACTCATTTTCCAATCCCAAACTTTCCAGCGTATATTTCCAATCGGTCATTTTATCCGCAAATCCGAACGAGTCATAAAGCCGATAAATTTGTATATTATCTTCCTTCAAAGCAAACAAAAATTCATCGTAAGAGTTTGAGTTTGAGAATATCGCTTTGATTTTATCTCGTACATATTCTTTGCCGACAACTTTTTTTTCGTTATCAATTTTTAACAAGAAATGTTTGAATTCCATTTCAAGCTCAAGTGTTTCGAGTCTGTATCTGCGCTGTGTGATGTTATCAATAAAACCGAAAGTATTATTTATTCTATATATCTGGATGTTGTTGTTTTGGATATATGTTATAAATTCACTGTGTGATTTGGCTTTCGGCAAAATTTCCGCAATGATGTTTTTTATATAATCTTTTCCCGTTTTTTCATCATCAAATTGCGCAAAAAATTTTTCAAATTCCTTTTCCAAACCTAAAGTATCTAGGCGATACTTCCAGTTCGTCATTTTATCAATAAAACCGAATTTATCATACGCACGGTAAATTTGAATTTGTTCGGCTTCCAATTTTGCTAGAAAATCGTTATACGATTTTGATTTGGTGAAAATTTCCAAAACCTTTTCGCGGATATAGTCCTTGCCTGACTTGCCTTTTGGGGAGTCCGAATTTGTTTTATTGGGGTCGCTATCATGTGGCTTATCTTTTGTCATTCCCGTAATCCTGCTATTAAGTTCAGAAAACTCATTTTCAAGCTCTAGCGTTTTTAAGCGGTATTTCTTGCCCGTGATTTCATCCAAAAATCCAAACTTTTTCCCTCTTTGATAAATCTGTATTTTTTCGGCTTGCAAGGCTTTGATGAATTCTTGAGCGTTCTTTGATTTCATTAGTATGGCTCGTACCCTTTCTTTCGTCAATTCCCTCTCGGAAGCCTTGCCTGTGCGTTTCTTCATCTGTACTTCGTTGTCGATTGTCTTTGTCTTGGCTCTGGCTTTGACTCTGGCTATTTTGCTGGTCTTTTTTTCTCGCTCCAGTTTTGGGTATTTCGCGTGAGCGTAGTTTTGTAGATTTTCCTTGATTTCCGCTAATTGTTTCTTGCTCAATCTTTTGTTTCTATCGTTGGAAAGCTCGTTTGAGCTTATCATTAGGTGACAATGCACTTGATTGTGCTGCTCGTGGATGACGCCATATACCAGATTAAAATTAGCTCTGGCTTTTACGTACTGTTCCATTAAATCTTTTAATATTTTCCTTTGTTCCGCGACGCTCAAATTGTTTTGATGTTTTAGGCTGATTACTTCGTGATAGAGGGCATTACTGTTTTTTTGTCTCTTTAGATTTTTATAATTCTCTTGAAACTCTTTGATTATAAAATAAGGTTGATGACTGTAGATGTTATATCTGAAAAAATAATCATCTTTTTCCGCTTTTCCGTTATTTAAATAATTTAGAAGTTGTGAAAAACTTGCCGTTTTTCTGCTCATGGATTTTATTATCATAATTCTTTGGTTAAATGGTAAAATGTTTTTTCTTTCACGTCTTTTCTTTTACTACCAGCTTTATATTCTTTATTTCATTTTCAATTTTTCTTAAAAAATTAAAGACGGTTTCTAAGTTGTCCGGTGATGAATAATATTCTTCATTACAATATTTGGCTATTTGGTTGATGTTGTTGCCTATGCTTCGCATGTTTCGCACTGCTATTTTTATCTGCTCTTCCAATTCTTTGGGAAATAGATATAAATTTCGGGATTGCTCGTGCGTGGCTTGTCTGATATACGTTGCAATTTTCATCCCTTGCTTTTCCGCAATCTTCTTGATTACTGTAAAATCTTTTTTTGGGAATGTTATTTTTATTTCGCGATGTGTCTCACGATATTTTGCAATGTAGTTTTGCATGTATTTTTTTCGTTGTTCTTGTTTTTCGTTCATGGTGTAAAAATTAGAAAATAAAAAAGTATATCGGTAAAAATATACTTCTTTTTAATGGTATCATATCAAACTTTTTTTCGTCAAAATGTACAAAAACGGCTAAATAAAACGGAAATATAAAGGGACTTGAAGTTGGATGTAATGGTGTTTCGCACTAACTTGCAAGTCCCTTTTGTTTTGTTGCTTTACTCAAGTAAAATAAAGCAATTCCACAAGGTTGAAGAAATTTTGTTATTCCAGTTTTTCAGTATTTTTATTTTTTGTAAAATTCTCTGAAAGCATTTTTTTTAGTATTTCTTCTTCGTTCCTCTTTTTCCTCGTTTCCGCCTTCGTCGGTCTGCCTCGCTTTTTGGGTGCGGCTTGCAGTTCTTTCATCTGCTTTTCCAATTCGAGCTTGGCACAGGCGACTTTGGCGTTTATCCATTCGTCTACGGTTTCCGTTAGCCACGCCAGACGCCGCCCAAGCTTCATCGGCGGCGGTACGGCGTCGTGTTGCTTTCTGACGACGTTCCCATAAACCGCCA
>JAIRNX010000074.1 GCA_031257815.1 Lactobacillales bacterium | reverse complement strand
GGCTATGGTACTACTTTAGGAAATTCATTACGTCGTATTTTATTATCATCCCTTCCTGGTGCTGCAGTTAAAAACGTTCAAATTGATGGTGTCTTGCATGAATTTTCTTCAATATCAGGCGTACGCGAAGATGTTACTCAGATTATTTTAAATTTCAAAGGGTTAGCTTTGAAGATGTTTGTTAATACTGAAAAAACATTAGAAATTGATATTACCGGTCCAAAAGTTGTAACTGCTGGCGATATTTTAACAGATGCAGATGTTGAGATTTTAAATAAAGATTTATATATTTGTACTGTTGCGAAAAACGCTACATTTAGAGCCTCTATTGTTGTTAATTTAGGATGTGGATATGTCTCGGCCGATGAAAATAAGCAAGAGAATACATTAATTGGTGTTTTAGCAACTGATTCTCTTTATACGCCGACTCGTCGTGTAAATTACCAAGTAGAGGCGATGCGTCTTGGAAAACGTGATGACTATGATAAATTAACATTAGAAATATGGACGGATTCTTCTTTAAGTACGGAAGAGGCGATTAGTCTATCTTCAAAAATTTTAATTGAACATTTAACCCTTTTATCAAAGTTAGCAAAAATTTCTATCCCTACAGAAATCATGTTGGTTGAAAGAAAAGTGAAGAAAAAGATTATTAACCCAGAAATGATTATTGAAGATTTAGATTTATCTGTTCGATCTTATAATTCTTTAAAACGTTTTGGAATTAATACTCTTAAGGAATTAACAGCTGTTCCTGAATCAGAAATGCTTAAAGTTCGCAATTTAGGACGTAAATCAATAGATGAAGTAAAGGAAAAATTACATGAATTAGGAATGGATTTTCGTAAGGAAAAAGTTAAAGAAAAAAACGTTGAAAATTATAAAAAAGGAACAAAAATCTATGATGTGGATGATAATATGTAAGGAGGAAGCTTAAGTGGGCTATCGTAAGTTAGGGCGGACAAGTCCTCAGCGTAAAGCAATGTTACGTGACTTAACAACAGATTTGATTATTAATGAATCAATTATTACGACTGAAGCACGTGCAAAGGAAGTTCGTAAAACGGTTGAAAAGATGATTACTTTTGGCAAACGTGGCAATTTACATG
The DNA here is from genome assembly GCA_031257815.1 of Lactobacillales bacterium. Classification (GTDB taxonomy): domain Bacteria; phylum Bacillota; class Bacilli; order Lactobacillales; family Streptococcaceae; genus JAIRLR01. The sequence goes on along the minus strand of JAIRNX010000074.1, from coordinate 4,144 downwards.
CACGTCGTCAAGCTGGTGCATTTGTTCGTAAAAAAATTGCTTCTGTTCAAGAAGAGGGCGGTAAGATTGTTGTTGAGTCGGCTTTGCAAAAATTATTTAATGATATAGCTGTGCGTTATAAAGAGCGTAATGGTGGGTATACTCGTATTTTAAAAACAGAGCCTCGTCGCGGAGATGCAGCGCCTAGAGCGATTATTGAATTTGTGTAAAATGTTCGTTAACAGGTTCTATCATAAGTTAAATAAATATAGGTTGGGAAATATTGTAGAGGCAAATATAATTTTTGTTTTTTACTGGATGACAAGTCCAACCTTTTTTTGTTTTATTAAACGTTAATTTAGGAGACAATATGGAACAGCCGATATTGGAGTTAGATCATGTAACTTATTCTTATCCTGGAGTTGAAGGTAAACCGGCAGTGAATGATTTATCATATAAAGTTTACGCAGGTGAGTGGATTGCGATTATTGGGCATAATGGTTCGGGCAAATCAACAAGTGCTAAGTTGATCAATGGCTTGCTTGCAGCTGATTTTGGTCAAATAAAGGTTGATGGCGAAGTACTAAGTGCTCAGAACATATGGAAAATTAGACGCAAGATTGGGATGGTTTTTCAAAATCCAGATAATCAGTTTGTGGGGGCAACCGTTGAGGACGATGTTGCTTTTGGAATGGAAAATATTGGTGTATCGCGTGAAAAGATGCAAAAGCGTGTGAGGTGTGCTTTAGAAGAAGTACGGATGAGTGCTTTTTTAAAGAGAGAGCCTGCTCGTTTGTCTGGTGGGCAAAAGCAACGCGTGGCGCTTGCGGGTGTTATTGCCTTAAGTCCTAAGATTCTTATTTTAGATGAGGCAACTTCGATGCTTGATCCTAAAGGACGAACAGAGGTTTTGCAAACGGTCAAACGCCTAAAAGAAAAAAAAAATTTAACAGTGCTTTCGATTACGCATGATCTTGACGAAGCAGCAAGTGCTGATCGTCTTTTTGTGATGAAGGATGGCGTTTTGCTTGACTCAGGAAAGCCTGAAGCAATTTTTGCGCAAGATACGCGTCTAATTGAGTGGGGGTTAGACTTACCTTTTTCAATTCGTTTAAGCAAAGAGTTGCAAAAGCATGGTATTAAAGTTCCTCCTGGTTTTCTTACTGAAGAAAGGTTGGTAGATTGGCTTTGGACATCGATTTTAAAAAAGTAGAGCATGTTTATCAACCAAATTCTCCTTTTGAATTTCAAGCGTTAATAGATGTTAGCTTATCGATTAAAAAAGGCAGTGTAACAGCTATTATTGGTCATACGGGCTCGGGTAAGTCAACGCTTTTACAACATTTAAATGCTTTGCTCAAGCCGACAAGTGGTGTTGTAAAAATTGGTAAGCGAGAAATTTCTGCCAAGACGAATAATAAGAATTTAAAAGCTATTAGACAAAAAGTTGGCATTGTTTTTCAATTTTCCGAAGCTCAATTATTTGAAGAAACGGTATTAAAAGATGTGGCTTTTGGTCCGCAAAATTTTGGCTTTTCAAAAGAAGAAGCAAAGGAGAAAGCACGTATTGCTTTAAAGCAGGTTGGTATTGTTGAGGAATTATTTAATCGTTCGCCGTTTGAGTTATCTGGCGGGCAGATGAGACGTGTGGCGATTGCTGGCATTTTAGCGATGAAGCCTGATGTTTTAGTGCTTGATGAGCCAACAACTGGACTTGATCCTAAGAGTAAAATGGAAATGATGGCGATGTTTTGGCGTTTGCATCAAAAATATGGAACAACTCTTATTTTGGTAACGCATTTGATGGATGATGTGGCTGATTTTGCTGATTTTGTTTATGTACTTGAAAAAGGACGAGTGGTAAAATCAGGGTCTCCTGCCACAATTTTTGCTGATCCTTCTTGGTTAAAAAAAAAGCAGTTAGACTTGCCAACAGCTGCAAAATTTTCTTTAAAACTGCAAAAAAAAGGGGTGAGTCTGGCAGAATTGCCTTTAACGATAAAGGATTTAGCAGCTCAATTGACAGCGCGTTTAAAGCAGGAGAATGTGGATGAATAAATTGATTTTAGGACGGTTTATTCCAGGAAATTCCTTGATTCATCAACTGGATCCGCGCACAAAGCTAGTAGGATCTTTTTATTTTATTTTCCTTCTTTTTTGGGCGAATAATTGGCAAACTTATCTACTGGCAACTGTTTTTACTGTAATCGCTGTTTTGCTCTCGAAAATAAATATGCTTTTTTTTCTTAAAGGGATTCGTCCGATGTTGTTGTTGATTTTATTTACAGTTATCTTGCAAATTTTTTTTACGGCTGGCGGAAAAGTTCTGTGGTCATTCGGACCGTTAAAATTAACTTCCTATGGCTTAATAAATGGTGTTTTCATTTTTATACGTTTTATTTTAATTATTTCCATTTCAACCTTAATGACTTTAACGACACAGCCTTTGTCGATGAGTGAGGCAGTAGAATTTTTATTGCGTCCTTTGAAAGTGATAAAATTTCCTGTGCATGAGGTCAGTTTGATGTTATCGATTGCTCTGCGCTTTGTGCCCACTTTAATGGATGAAACAGAAAAAATTATGAATGCGCAAAGGGCTCGCGGTGTTGATTTTAATGATGGTAAGCTTATGCAAAGAATCAAAGCCGTCATTCCCCTTTTAATTCCCCTTTTTGTTAGTTCTTTTAAACGCGCTGATGAGTTAGCTACGGCGATGGAAGCGCGTGGATATCAAGGTGGTGAAGGTCGAACAAGATATCGTAAGCTGACTTGGCATCTTCGCGATACATTTGCTATATTTGTTTTGATAACATTGACGCTCGGGATGTTGATGGCTAGAAAATAATGAATATTTCTAAGAGCCTGTTAACTTGTCTCTCTATGGATGAAATTTTTGGAAAATTTTTACGCAATTTGAGGCAAAAAACGTAAAAATAGTGGGGCTATTTCGAGGCTTTTTAACGACGAAGTGCGTAAAATTGACATAAATTTCGCCATTATGGAAATCGTTAACAGGCTCTAACATTTAGGAGGAATTTTTTTGTCATTTTTTATTACTTTGATTTGGCTTGTTTTTGCGATATGTACTATGTACGTATCAGATACTTTTATTAAAAAATTTAAATTTGATAGAAAAATTAAGGCTAATGCTTCTGATATAGCGATCCCTTTTCTTTTTGTTGGTTTGCACGCTTTATCAAAAAACGCTTTTTCTGAATCGATATTACCGTATTTTCTTATCTCGGTCTTTCTGCTGGGAATGGGAATTGCTGGCTTTATGGCGTATATTTATGGAGAAATTGATTATAAAAAATTTTTAAAATTATTTTGGCGCATGACTTTTGTTATGACATTTTTCCTCTACTTTATTTTGATCATTGCGAATGTTTTTGTGGGGTGAGATTTTGGAGGTTGTCTAGATTTTTAAGTTGATTGACTATAAGCCACTAAAATATTTTGAGACATTTTTGGTGTGTGCTACAATTAAGAGCGAATGTTGAAAGCTTTTTATATAGTTAAAAGTGTGTGAATTTTAATAATTTAGTTTTTTTGGGGGAGGACAACAGACTTGGAGGTAGAACAAATTATTGATTCTGATCAAAAAGTGTTGATTCCTTTTTTGTTTAAGAACAAGAAGAGGAGTTTTTTAGAAGGTGTTCAGTTGCGTAGATTTCATAAAACAATAATATTATTAGTGGTTAATATAGCAATTATTATCAGTGCGAATATTTTTAGTTATTTTTTTATTGGACCATTAATAGGTGTGAGCTCATATTTTTATCTTTTAGCAACTATATCGCAAGTAGCACTATATATGGTTTATGCTATGATCTTTCATTTGTTAAATCGTATTACTCGTTTTTTTGGAATTAAAGAGATCATTAAACTAGGAATTGCTGCTTTTTGTACAGATGTATCAGAGAGTGCGTTGTTTTTATTTATGTATAAAGAGATAAGTTTTCGTCATATTTTTTTGGCGAATTTTTTAGCGATTACGGCAATTATTGCTGTTAATATTTTATGGCGAATGGTCGTGATCTACGGAGTTCCCGTAGCAAGAGGCAAAAGATTTTATCCTACTAAAGGTCGTGTGGAAGACACTGTTTTATCTTACGCTAAGTCAGCTATTCATAAAAAACGTGTGTTAATTGTTGGTGCAGGAGAA
>JAIRNX010000055.1 GCA_031257815.1 Lactobacillales bacterium | reverse complement strand
TTTTTGCCTCAAATTGTGAAAAAATAGCTCAAAAATTCATTTCACTAGAGATCGTTAACAGGTTCTTAAAATAAAGGATGGTTATCATGGATGCAAAGTGTGCATTAGCATTTTTGCGGTGGTGAACATCCTTTTTATCGATTAAGGCAACAAGGGAGATTTTATGTATTTTAATGCTAAGAGTTTAAAAGAAAATACCATGTGGGATCCCAGTTTTGAAAGTTCTGCTTGTGGGATGGGATTTGTTGCGCAGGTTGATGGGAAAAAGTCGCATCAGCTAATTGACAATGCGCTGATTATGTTAGAGCGGATGAATCACCGCGGCGGGACAGGCGCTGAGCCTGATACAGGAGATGGCGCAGGGGTATTATTTAATCTTCCTGATGCTTTTTTTAGAGCAGAAGCTTTAAAAGAAAATGTTCTTTTGCCAAAGAGTAGCGATTATGCTGTGGGCATGTTTTTTGTTTCAAGAGATCCTGAGCGTAAGGACGAGTTAGAACAAGCGATAATATATGATATTGAAAATTTGGGTTATAACGTGTTATGGGTGCGTGATGTGCCAATTCATTTTGAAAATTGTGGTCCGAGTGCGCAAAAAGTGATGCCGAATTTTTTGCAGCTTTTTATTGAAAAATCAATAGAAATTAACAGCAATCGTGAGTTCGAAGATCGTTTGTATCGCGTTCGTCGTCGTTTAGAGCAAACATATGACGCTGATGAGATGTTTATTTGTAGCTTAAGTTCTAATACGATCTGCTACAAGGGGATGTTGCATGCGTATCAAGTGCGTTTATTTTATCCTGATTTAGCCAATGAATTAGTCAAAGCAAAAGTTTGTCTGGTGCATTCACGCTTTTCTACTAATACTTTTCCAAGTTGGAACTTAGCGCAACCGTTTCGTTTTTTAGCGCATAATGGTGAGATTAACACCCTTAAAGGTGCCGAAAATTGGATGTATTCAAATGGTGTTGAAATGTATCACCAAGGTAATTCTGACTCTGCTAAATTGGAAAACTGCATGGAAGATTTATACCGCAATGGACGTGATATCCCGCAAGCATTAATGATGATGATTCCTGAAAGTTTTTCTAAAGAGGCAGGTTTAAGTGATGAAGCCTCAGCTTTTTATGAATATGCAACAAGCTTTATAGCACCATGGGATGGTCCAGCTGGTTTAGTGTTTACCGATGGGGATAAAGTTGGCGCTGCCTTAGATCGTAATGGCTTGCGACCATCACGCTTTTCACTAACAAAAGATAATATTTTGGTGGTTTCATCCGAGTCTGGGGTAGTGGATTTTAAAGCCTCAGAAGTGGTCGAAAAAGGAATGCTAGGGCCAGGAGAGTTTTTATTAGTTGACACGATTTCAGGGACGTTTCAAAAAAACGCAGAAGTTAAAAAGAAGTATACAAGCGCTAAGCCTTATCGCAAGTGGTTAGATCAAGGCATGAAAACTTTAGCTGGGATTAAAGAGCAAGATATTTCAGAAGAAGAATTAGCCTTTGATCAATTACAAACAATGTGGAGTTTGCACGGTTACACTGACGAAGTGATCCGTACTTTGCTATTGCCTATGGCTAAAAAAGGAGAAGAGCCTGTTATATCAATGGGCTTTGATGCTCCTTTGGCAGTATTAAGTGAAAAACCGCAAGTCTTGTTTACTTACTTTAAACAACAATTTGCTCAAGTGACGAATCCGCCGATTGATGCCATTCGAGAAAAATTGGTCATTGGAGTGCAGATGTATCTGGGAAGTAGCGCTGGCGCAGATTTTCATGTGGATGTACCTGAAAATTGTGTGAAGTTAAAGCTTAAAGATCCGATTTTAAACACTGTCGATTATTATAAAATTTTACAGCTTGCTGAAGAGAATTATCGAACAAAGGTCATTTCTACTTTATACGATCTTTATCCTAATATGCCAAACCGTTTACAAAAGGCTATTCATAGGATGTGCAGTGAGGCTGAAGAGATGGTTGATAATGGCGCAACAATCATTGTTTTAAGTGATCGAGACTGTTCTAAAGGAAAAATGGCACTACCGATTTTATTAGCCGTTTCTGCTTTGCAAAATTATATGGTTGATAAGGGTAAAAAAGAGAAATTCTCTATTGTGGTTGATTCAGCTGAGAGTTTTGAAGTTCATCATTTGGCGACTTTAATTGGTTATGGAGCAAGCGCGATTCATCCATATGGAGCTTATTTAACATTAAAAGAATACGGCAGCAGTGGGCAGGAGAACTATCGCAAAGCTTGCGTAAAAGGCATTGTTAAGGTGATGAGTCGAATGGGCATTTCAACGATGACTGGATATAAGGGGGCGCAATTATTTGAGGCCATCGGCTTATCAAAAGAAGTGATTGAAAAGTATTTTACAGGTACCGTTTCACGCTTAGGTGGAATGAGTTTAGAGCAGATTGAAGAAGAATATTTATTGCGTTATAAGGCTGCTTATGGAAATGATCATCATAATTTTCTACCTTCAGGTGGTAGTTTTCAGCTTAGAGCAGATGGTGAACATCATTTATATAATCCTCAAACGATCTATCATTTCCAACAAGCTGTCCGCACAGGCAATTATCAGCAATTTAAAGAATATACAACGCGAATGAATGAAGAGGCGCTTGATTATCCAACAACACTTCGCTCGATGTGGATGTTTGATTCAAAATATGAAAAAGTCGAGTTATCAGAAGTTGAACCAATTAAAAGTATTGTCAAGCGTTTTAAAGTAGGAGCTATGAGCTTTGGCTCACTCTCCAAAGAAGCGCATGAATGTATTGCGGAGGCGATGAACCAAATTGGTGGCAAGTCTAATTCTGGTGAAGGTGGGGAAGCACGTGCCCGTTTTCGTAGACAAGAAGATGGGCGAGATTTAAATTCTGCCATTAAACAAATTGCTTCGGGACGTTTTGGGGTTAATGCAGAGTATTTGATGAGCGCTAAAGAGTTGCAAATTAAAATGGCGCAAGGTGCAAAGCCTGGTGAAGGTGGTCAACTGCCGGGTGAGAAAGTTTTTCCATGGGTAGCAGAAATTCGTGGCTCAACCCCAGGTGTGCGTTTGATTTCGCCACCACCGCATCATGATATTTATTCAATCGAAGATTTAGCGCAATTAATTTACGATTTAAAAACAATTAATCCTTATGCCAAAATCAATGTAAAGCTGGTTTCAGAGGCGGGAGTTGGGACAATTGCTACTGGCTGTGTAAAAGCTGGTGCTGATATTGTGGTGATTGCAGGATATGACGGTGGAACCGGCGCTAGTCCACGCAATTCTGTACGAGACGCTGGTCTGCCTTGGGAGATGGGACTTGCTGAAGCGCATCAAACGTTAACGATCAATCATTTGCGTAATCGCACCATTCTTGAAACTGATGGCAAGCTGATGACAGGACGCGATATTGTAATTGCAGCTTTACTTGGAGCAGAAGAATATTCTTTTGCAACTTTGACTTTGGTGGCAATTGGTTGTGTTGTGATGCGAGTTTGTAGTTTAAATACTTGTCCTGTAGGTATCACAACACAAGACTTAAAACTGCGTTCTTTCTTTTCAGGAAAGCCTGAGCATATCATAAATATGATGTCCTTTTTAGCCGAAGAAGTGCGGGAGATTATAGCTGAGTTAGGCTTTCGCACCATTGATGAAATGGTAGGACACACGGAAGTTTTAACTCCACGTT
>JAIRNX010000050.1 GCA_031257815.1 Lactobacillales bacterium | reverse complement strand
TTGGATTTTTTGCACTTATATGCGAAAGCACCACCGGGTATTAAGGAAAATCTTGATAGAGTGTTGGCGATGGTTTAGATGGTTTAAATAGCTACTTTTTTACTTTCCGAATTGCAGTTAAGGATATTTTTTGTTGACTTGCTCTTGTACCTTTTTGTAAAATTTATAATAGTGTTCACTTACTTCCTGCTTTTTTGCACCGAATTTGCAAATTTTATCAATCATTAATGAAAAGGAGATAAAAAATATGTTATTTTTGCTATTTTTAGGATTTATTGTAATTTTTTTGCTATTTGCTGTTCTTTCAATATTCTTTGTTGTAAATCAACAAACTGTTTATATTGTTGAACGATTGGGAAAATTTTTAAAGATAACCAATGCTGGGATTCATGTGCGACTTCCTTTTGGAATTGATCGAATCGCAGCCAAAATTAATTTACGTGTTCGTCAAAGTGAGCTAATTATTGAAACCAAAACCCAAGATAATGTTTTTGTAAAAATGGCTTTAGCTGTACAGTTTAAAGTCGATCCAAATAATATTTCCGCTTCGTATTATGAATTGTTTTCACCACTAGATCAAATCAAATCTTATGTTGAAGATGCGATTCGTTCAAGCTTGCCCAAATATACACTTGACGCCGCATATGAGAAAAAAGATGAGATCGCACTTGACGTTTATAATGTCGTGGGCGCTGAAATGAAAGAGTATGGATATATTGTGATCAAAACGCTAATTACTTCAATTGAGCCTGACGCTAAGGTTAAGGATTCGATGAATGAAATTAACGCTGCACAAAGAACAAGAACAGCAGCACAAGAGTTAGCAGAAGCAGATCGGATTAAAGTCGTCACTGCTGCTAAAGCCGAATCAGAAAAGGATCGCTTGCATGGTGTGGGACTAGCTGATCAACGTAAGGCAATTGTTGACGGTTTGACGGCTTCATTTACTGATCTTAAAAAATCCGGACTAAACGAAAAAGAAGTAATGTCAATCTTATTAACTAATCAGTATCTTGATATATTAAATGCTTTTGCTAAAAATGGAAACCATGCGATTTTCTTACCAGCAGGAGCAAGTGGCGCAGAAGATATTCGCACACAAATTTTAAGTGCGCTAGAAGCCAATGCCAATAAAATTAAAGAAAAATCATGAGTAAGCAAACATTGATACACCCTGAGGTGCTAGCACCAGCAGGAGAGCTAGAGAAATTAAAAGTGGCAATTAGATATGGCGCGGATGCTGTTTATATTGGCGGTAATGCTTATAGTTTACGCACTCGTGCAGGCAATTTTACTTATGAAGAGATAAAAGAAGCAGTACGTTTTGCTCGTCTTTATCAAGCAAAGGTTTACGTTGCTGCTAATATGGTGATGCACGTGAGTGACGAAGTAGGCGCTGGAGAATTTTTCCGCAAAATACGTGATATGGGTATTTCTGCTGTAATTATTTCTGATCCTGGCTTAATTGAGATTTGCTTAAGTGAAGCACCAGGTTTACCAATTCATCTTTCAACACAGGCAAGTGCTGTTAATGCAGAAACTTTAGAATTTTGGAAAAACGAAGGTTTAAAGCGTGTTGTATTAGCGCGAGAACTCTCGCTAGAAGAGATTAAAAAAATTCGTCAGAAAACAGATATTCAGATTGAAGTCTTTGTGCATGGTGCAATGTGCATTGCTTATTCGGGACGTTGTGTTTTATCTAATCATATGAGTCTGCGAGATGCCAATCGCGGAGGCTGCTCACAGTCATGCCGCTGGAAGTATGATTTGCAGACAATTGAGGGTGTATCTGAGAAATTTTCGATGAGTTCAGTGGACTTATCGATGATTGAGCACCTGCCTGATTTAATTGAAGCCGGTGTTAATTCGTTAAAGATTGAAGGGCGCATGAAATCAATTCACTATGTTTCAACAGTTGCTAATGTCTATAAAAAAGCAGTCGATACCTATTTGTCTGATCCTAAGCATTACCAATTAAAGCAAGAATGGGTTGACGAGTTGTGGAAAGTAGCTCAGCGAGAACTTGCCACTGGTTTTTATTATGGTATGCCTTCTGAGCGTGAGCAATTATTTGGTGCACGTCGGCGAATTCCTCAGTATAAATTTGTTGGAGAAGTCATCTCTTACGATGAAGCAAAGTGTTTGGCTACAATTCGTCAGCGTAATGTGATTACTAAAGGCGATGAACTAGAGTTTTACAGACCAAACTTTGTTCACGCCAAGTCAATAGTTAAAGAGATGTGGAATGAAGATGGAACTTTGATTGAGCGTGCGCCTAATCCGATGGAGTTGATTACAATGTCACTTAATGTCAAAGTTAAGCCAGGAGATATGATTAGGCGTAAAGCTGAAGGCTTGATTAATAGACCTGTTCTAAAACTAGGACATGATTAAAATTGTGTTCAATTTTTTCCTGATATTTTTTCAAAATATAATAAATCTAGGGGCGATAAATGTTTCCAGAACAGCAGATAATAATATCAATATAAACGTTGCACTAATCACCCAAAAAATTATCTTTAAAAGCTTTAATAGCG
>JAIRNX010000016.1 GCA_031257815.1 Lactobacillales bacterium | reverse complement strand
TTACGCGTTTTTAGGAAAAAAACGCAGATTTAGTGGTGCTAAATCGAGGCTTTTTGACGAAGAAAAGCAAAAAATTACCAAAAAAGTCACGATTACGGAGATCGTTAACAGGCTCTAAGAACCTGTTATAGTGCTTTAAGACAAGTTAACAAGTTCTTAGGCAACAAATTCACTAGCTTGATGGCATCGTGTCAATTGAGTATGGAAACATATAGCCCCATACACTACTACGTGATTTTAGCAAAGGAAACTTTTATGAATAGAACTGTTTTATTAGCAAACTCCACAAGTTCTACTAATGAACTTACTAAAGAGATGACGAAAAATGTCGGAATTGTACAAAAATTTATAGACAGTATTAATTGGGATAAACTTTTCGCAACACTCCTTACTAAAGGAATCTCAATTATACTTTCTTTTTTGTTCTTTTTTATCCTCTTTAGAGTTGGCAAAAAAATTATCGAAAAAACTTACGAATCTTATGCTAAACGTAACTCCACTAGTGCTGCCCGCGCAAGAACCATTAAACGCTTGATCGATAGTGTATTTTCTTACATTATTTATTTTATTGCCGGCTATACGTTTTTAGCAATTGTCGGAATTCCGATTGGTTCATTGTTAGCGGGAGCAGGAATTATTGGTTTGGCTATCGGTTTAGGTACTCAGGGCTTTATGAATGATCTGATTACCGGCTTTTTTATCATTATTGAGCAACAAATCGATGTCGGCGATAACGTACGAATGCAAAATCTAGAAATTGAAGGCTTGGTTATTTCTGTTGGTATTCGGACAACAAAAATCAAATCAGTAGAAGGCTATATCCATTTTATTCCTAATCGTAATATTACAATGATTACTAACCTTTCACGTTTGGACATTAAGGTTATTGTCGATATCCGCATTGTGCCAGAAGAAGGAATTGAAAGGATTACCGAGATTATTGAAAAAATGACTGAACACCTAGCTAAAGAGTATCAGGAAAAGATTACCCAAGCACCAGAAGTGTTTGGTTTGGTGGATTTAGGCGGAGGAAATTTTGCTATTCGGATAACCATGTTTGTTGTAAATGGTGAGCAATCAAATATCAAGCAAGCATTTACTGTAGAATATGTTCAAGCACTAACGGAGGAGAATTTTACAATTCCTAGTACAATTTTGGCAAATACTTAATTTGTTTTTAGTAGAACTTTCAGTTATTAAAAAAATTTAAGCAAATTTTTTTAATAACTTTTAACTTAGTTAAGTTTAATAAAGCTGATTTGGTTAATATTATATAAAAACGTAAACACAAGATATTGTGTCAAAAAATTATAAATTACTAAAAAAACACAATATGTTGTGCTCTCGCCTTGTTATTTATTTATTGATCGTTCATAATATCGGAAGAAAGAGTTCTTATCGATTGTAAAAAGAAGCTACGAAAGATAGCAGGGTAATTTATGGATTTTCTAGATCAGAAAGTGAGTGTTTACTGATGATAGCAGTAAGTCAAACAAAACTAAAAAATCTCTGGACAGATCTGACAACAATAAAAGTCTTAAAAAGAGATGGTCGTTTAGTTGATTTTAATGATCAAAAAATTTATGATGCTTTGGTTAAAGCCGAAATTCAAGTAAATAGTAAATTAACGCCAGTATCTGCTGCGTGTATTCAATCAATTGTCGAGCAAGTAGATGCAGAAATTATGGAGCGTTTTCAAGAAAATATTAAAATCTATGAAATTCAAAATATCGTAGAACATATTTTATTGGAAAACAATCTGTATGAATTGGCAGAAAGTTATATTTCTTATCGTACCAAACGTGATTTTGAGCGTTCAAAGGCTACGGATATCAATTTCACAATTGGCAAGTTGATTAATAAAGATGCCGCAGTCGTCAATGAAAATGCAAATAAGGACTCAGAAGTTTTTAATACTCAGCGAGATCTAACAGCAGGAATTGTTGGCAAATCCATTGGACTTAAAATGCTTCCTGCCCATGTTGCTAATGCTCACCAAAAGGGCGAGATTCATTATCATGATTTGGACTATCATCCATATACGCCAATGACTAATTGTTGTTTAATTGATTTTAAAGGAATGCTAGAAAATGGTTTTAAGATTGGCAATGCTGAAGTGGTATCTCCCAAATCGATTCAAACAGCAACGGCGCAAATGAGTCAAATTATAGCCAATGTGGCTTCCAGTCAATATGGCGGTTGCTCAGCTGATTGTGTGGATGAACTTTTAGCGCCGTATGCAAAGCTAAATTATAATAATCATATTGAGGATGCTAAGCAGTGGGTTGATGAAGAAAAATGGGAAGAATATGCCAAAGTTAAAACGCAAAAAGATATTTATGATGCGATGCAGTCTCTTGAATATGAAATTAATACTTTGTTTACTTCAAATGGGCAAACACCGTTTACCTCTCTTGGTTTTGGTTTGGGAGCAAATTGGTTTGAGCGAGAAATCCAACAGGCGATTTTGCGGATTCGGATTACAGGTTTAGGGAGTGAGAAGCGCACGGCGATTTTTCCTAAATTAATTTTCACTTTGAAAAAAGGTTTAAATTTAAATGAAGGGGATCCAAATTATGATATTAAACAATTAGCTTTAGAATGTGCAACCAAACGTATGTATCCGGATATTTTAAGCTATGACAAAATTGTTGAATTAACAGGTTCATTTAAAGTTCCGATGGGCTGTCGTTCATTTTTACAAGGTTGGAAGGATGAAAATGGAGCTGAAGTTGAAGTTAATGCTGGTCGCATGAACCTTGGTGTTGTAACATTAAATCTGCCACGGATTGCTCTAGAAGCTCAAGGAAACAAAGATCAATTTTGGATCACTTTAGCTGAGCGTTTGGAGCTTATTAAAGATGCGCTAATCTTTCGGATTCATCGCTGCAAAGAAGCTATACCTTCAAATGCACCGATTCTCTATCAAAATGGTGCATTTGGGAAACGTTTAGACCGTAAAGGAAATGTCGATGAACTGTTTCGCAATAAACGAGCAACCGTATCAATTGGCTATATTGGTTTATATGAAGTAGCCACTTCCTTTTATGGTGCAGATTGGGAAAATAACCCTAAAGCAAAAGAATTTACCCTTGAGATTATGAAAACATTAAAAGCTTGTGCTGATCTTTGGGGTGAAGAGTATGGTTATCATTTCTCTATTTACGGAACTCCTTCTGAGTCATTAACGGATCGTTTTTGTCGTTTAGATGCCCAAAAATTTGGGAAGGTGGCAGATATTACCGATAAAGAATATTATACGAACTCATTTCATTATGATGTTCGTAAAAAGCCTACACCTTTTGAGAAATTAGATTTTGAAAAAGATTATCCTAAATATTCTTCTGGAGGTTTTATCCATTACTGTGAATATCCTGTTTTGCAGCAAAATCCAAAAGCATTGGAAGCGGTTTGGAATTATGCTTATGATCGTGTGGGATATTTGGGAACAAATACACCGATTGATCATTGTTATGAGTGTGATTTTGATGGTGATTTTAATCCAACCGATCGTGGCTTTGAATGCCCGAACTGTGGCAATACCAATCCTGCAACTAGTGATGTAGTAAAACGGACCTGTGGCTATTTAGGAAATCCGCAAGCTCGTCCAATGGTTAGAGGACGTCATAAAGAAATAAGCAGTCGAGTTAAACATATGTAAGAACCTGTTAACGATTTTTAGCGAAATGAATCCCATTATACAAATTGTAATCAAGTAAAACTTGAACAAATCGGATGGAAGAGGGCAGGTTTTTTAACGAAAAAATACGGAAAAATAGCCAAAAACTTGTCGGGTTACTTGCATCTCCCAAGCTCTGCTTGGTTTGTAAGCTGTGTAACGGGATCATTCATCGCTTTAAGAGCCTGTTAACGATCTCGCTATTGATGAAATTTTTGTTTAATTTTTAGGCAATTTGCGGAAAAAAACGCAGAAATAGTGGTGCTATTTCGAGAATTTTTGACAAAAAAGTGTCAA
>JAIRNX010000007.1 GCA_031257815.1 Lactobacillales bacterium | reverse complement strand
GACATTTTATTTCCTCGATTCTTATTTTTTAATGTAATTATACATTACCTGAACTTTTGGAAAAATGCTATATTTTAGTTACTTTTGCTTTTGTTATCCTATACAAATCATATTTTAAGATATTAAGCATTTTTTGCCTCCACACTCGTTAATTTTAAAAAATATTCCTCTAAGCTTATATCTTTTTGATAATAATGTTGAACTTTTATCTGCATTTCTGATAATTTCATTAGTACATCTTCTTTATTTATATTTTCAAGTTTTACGTGTAAAATATTGTTGCTGATAATTTCTATTTGGATGTTTTTATAATTTTTTTCAAGAACTTCACTTGCTTTTTGGGAATCATTGACAGTTAACTCCAAAGTTTCACCGAGTTTTTCATTTAATTCTTTTTTACTGAATGAAGCAATTACCTTACCATCATCAATTATAGTAAAATACGTAGCAATATCTGCTAATTTTTCTAAAATATGACTAGAAATCAAAATAGTAATATTTTTTTCTTTATTTAGTTTAACTAAAGTATCACTAATTTCTCTAAAACCTTGTGGATCAAGACCATTCATTGGCTCATCTAAGATGAGTAATTTAGGTTTACCAACCAAAGCTATAGCTATTCCTAGTCTTTGTTTCATTCCCAGGGAAAAATTTTTGATAGTTTTTTTGCTGTCACTTAACTTTATTCCTACTAATTTCAATAAATCATATACATATTGCTTTGAAAAACAACCAACACTTAAACACTTAGCTTTTAAATTTTCATAAGCAGACATTTCAAGGAATAGGCCTGGATGTTCAATCAGAATTTCCACTTGTTTAAGAACAGCATTAAGGTCTTTTTCTTGCTTTGAAAAAAGCTCTAGTTCTCCTTGAGTTGGGAAAACTAGACCGCTTAATATCTTCATTATAGTGGTTTTACCTGCACCATTGCGTCCGATTAACCCATGGATCTGTTTTGATTTAATAACAATGTCTACATTATCAAGAACTTTATGATTTTTATATATCTTGGTTATTTTTTTTGCTGATGCAATAATTTCACTCATTAATTTTCTCCTAATTTTTAGTATTTTTAAATTGTGCTTTTATTATACTTCTAAAAAGAAAAATGACCTAATAACTATGGTAAACAAAATATCTATAGGTAATAAAAGATACTGCAATCGTCTAAAAAAGAAGTCAAATAAGTTTAGCTTATTAAATTCAACGATTCCATAAACTCTTTCTTCTGAGAACCTGTTAACTTGTCTCTCTATGGATGAAATTTTTGGAAAATTTTTACGCAATTCTAGGCAAAAAACGCAGAAATAGTGGTGCTATTTCGAGAATTTTTAACGACGAAGGGTGAAAAATTGACATAAATTTCGCCATTATGGAGACAAGTTAACAGGTTCTGAAACGGGTTGATCAAATAAAAATGAAGAATCAGCTTTTGTTATATATATTTTTTTCTTTAACGTTATAATAAACATACACCTGTGAACCATGATCGATTGACCATATATTTGGCGAAAAACAATAATATCTCCTGTTTTTATCTTTCTTTTTTTCTTTGATATTGATTTTACCAAACTTTGAGCTTTTATTGTTGGATACATACTTGATGTTACTACGTTAATTTCTAATTCTAATCCTTTAGTAAGAGTTTCTTTTGCAAAATGTAATTCTGATATAGAATGAACTATTAAGATGATCAAGTATCATATAGAGTTAAAAGTCTTACAAACGGGTGAAGAAACAAAAAATAGTATATATATGAAATTACCAGACAACAGTTGGATAAGAGAGAGGATAGCTTCTACAAATTTTGGAACATTCTACAGACTTTCTGATGATTGGACTGAAAAGGGAATAATTGGCTGGAAATGTATAGATGATGAAGAAGCAATTAATGAAGCAGATGTAAGGGCAAACTTTATAGCTACTAATTCAATTAATTTAAATGTTCCCATTATCAATCAAGATGAAGAGGACAGGGGAGCATCGATAGTCGCCTCATTTACACTTAACTTAAAAGTCGATCGTTCTATTTGTAGCCGTAATATTAGAGAAATATTGAACTCAGAGAAACAACCAGATATTGTTAGCGAGTTTAGATTTATGAATATTATTGGTTCTTCAGATAACTATAATGAAGAGTTTGCCCTTATGAATAGGGAAAAAAAAGAAAATAGAGAAATGAATTTTGAAGAGGCAAAGATAATTCCTATCAGTATGGGAATATACAGAGGGGGTTATGCATTGATTCCAAATGATTTGGTCTCGTTAAATAATACATGGTTTTGGTGTAGCTATGAATTTAGTGAATACGAAAAAAATAAATTTTATAAATTATCCGAAGTTTTAAGATCCCATTGTTCAATTACCAAAAAAATAAATGAAAGGCGAACAAGGTAGGTGTAATTTTTTTAAAAGCTCTCAATTTGGCTAGTTGAGAGCTTTTTGCTGTTATCGAGTGACACTATTAACATTACTTAAACAATTGCACTAAATCATTTATTTGTAATTGTTTTTTCTCCTTAGCATTTAAGTCTTTGGCGATTTTTCCTTTTTCTAAAACAATTAAACGATTGCCATATTTTAAAGCATCCTTCATTCGATGAGTAATCATTAGGCAAGTTAGCTGATTTTTTAAAATACGTTTATTAGTTAACTCCATTAACTGCGTAGAAGTTTTGGGATCAAGAGCAGCTGTATGCTCATCCAATAATAATAAATCAGGATTTTTCATCGTTGCCATTAACAAACTTAAAGCTTGTCTTTGCCCGCCAGAAAGATGTCCAGTTGGTATATTTAAGTGATTTTCTAAACCATTGCCAGTTAATTTTAAGAGTTTTGTAAAATCCTCTTGATATTGTTTTAACTGTCGTTTTTGCAGTCCACGTTTTTCTCCGCGATACATTGCCAACAATAAATTTTCACTTACCGTCATGCGTGGAGCTGTCCCCATTTTTGGATCTTGAAAAATGCGTGCAATATATTTGGCCCGTTTTTCTTCAGCTAGCTCGCTGACTTCTTTATCTAAAATTTTAATCTTCCCTGAAGTTAGCTTCATATTTCCTGAAATAAGATTAAATAACGTACTTTTTCCCGCGCCATTTCCACCAAGGATAATTGCAAATTCTCCTTTTTTAATTGTTAAAGATAGTGAGTTCATGATAATTCTTTGATCTTCTCCATTGCTATCAATTGCCTTAACAACGTTTTGCATTTCTAACACCGTGCTCATTTTGCCCACCTCCCTACATTTAACTTCAACTTCCTGCGAAGCTCGGGGATCATTAAACAAAATGCTAAAATCATTGCACTAAAAATCTTCAAATAATTTGTATCAAAACCGATTTTAATCACTAACAAAATCAACAGTTGATACAAGACGGAGCCAATCACAATTGCTAACAAACGCTCACTCATCGTTAATTCACCAAACACAAGCTCCCCAAGTACAATTGAGGCTAAACCGATAACAATAACTCCAATCCCTTTATTAATATTGGCATACCCATCATTTTGACAAATTAATGCGCCACTTAAAGCAACAATTCCATTTGACACTGAAAGGCCTAAAAGTTTCATATGATTTGTATGAATGCCAAGCGATCTAGCCATAATCTCATTATCGCCTGTAGCAATATAAGCTTGACCCAAGCGCGTATCAAAAAATAAAAGCAGCAGCAAGATTATTAAAGTAAGAATCAATATCCCAAGTAAAATTGTATTAAAATCTTTTGGAAGATTTAAGAAATCAAATCCATCTTGCAACTTTGGAAAATTTAGTAAATCTAAGTTAGCTCCCTTCATTATAAAAAGCATCACTGAATTTGTTGAAGTCATCACCAGAATTCCCGAAAGTAAAATGGGAATCTTTCCCTTTGTATAAAGAAGTCCTGTAACTAAACCTGCAAGCATCCCTGCTAATATACCAAAAAGGGTCGCAACTAAAGGAGAAAAACCTCCTCTAATTGTTACCACCGCTACAGCCCCTCCTAAAGGAAAACTTCCTTCTGTTGTCATATCGGGAAAACCTAAAATACGAAAAGTCATAAAAATACCTAATCCAAGAATTGCCCAGAGCATCCCTTGTCCAATAGCAGAAACCATAGCTTACTCACTTCCTATCAATTTTATATTAGCTTTGCATGTTTAAGCACACTATCTGGAATCTTAATTCCCCATTTGTGCGCTTTATTTATATTTACCACAGTTTTCCCTTCTTTAAAGGTATAAATTGGCATAATAGCAGGATTTTTGCCTTTTAAGATTTGTGCGCTCATGCGTCCAGTCTGCACGCCTAATTCAAACTGATCTAAACCACTTGTGGCCAATCCACCTTCTTTGACCGTCTTTTCGGTTACAGGAATAATTGGTACTTTTTTTGCATCAGCAATTTTTACTACGGTAGGCATTGCGCTTGCAATCGTATTGTCATTTGGAATATAGATAAAATCCACTTCCTTAACCATTTCACTAACAATCTGATTAATTTCATTGGTTGAAGGAACTGCGTATTCTTGTACAGATAATCCCCCTTTTTTAGCTGCTTTTTTTGCATCAGCTACTTGAGATTTCGCACTATCTTCAGCAGAACTATATAAAATGCCGACTTTTTTGGCTTCTGGAAATAATTTTTTTGCCAATGAAATCTGGGCGTTAACTGGAGAGCGATCACTCACCCCAGTGATATTGCCACCAGGTTTCTTTTCATTTTTAACTAGTCCTGCCGATACCGGATCTGAAATAGCTCCTAGGACAATTGGCACTTCCTTTGTTTGGTTGGCCAGCGCTTGTGCGGATGGTGTAGCAATGCCCACTACCGCATCGGGGTTATTTTCAAGAATTTCTTCGCTCATCATTTTTAATTTGCTTTGATCCATTTGCGCATTTTTAAAAATAAACTTTAAATTTTGATCCTTTTTAAATCCTTCATCTGCAAGCCCTTTTTGAATTCCTTTGTAAATACTATCAAGATCAGGATGAGAAACAAACTGTAAAACACCTACAGTCTTTATATTTGCCTTTTTTTTTGATGACTTTTCAAAAAACGTTTCTTTTCCCCAAAAAATGCAAAGAACAACTAAAATTCCTAGCATAAAACCTATGATTTTTTTATTTTTCATATATCTCCTTTTAGAACCTGTTAACGGTCTTTCTATGGATGAATCCCATTATACAATTTATCCTTCATTTTTTATCTCCTTAAATTTGAAAATAATAAAAAAGCATG
>JAIRNX010000132.1 GCA_031257815.1 Lactobacillales bacterium | reverse complement strand
CATATTCCTGAGGAAGTTTATGATATGTTAATTGCAACGGTCAATAAACATCTACCTTTATTGCATCGTTATGTTGCCTTTCGCAAGAAATTGCTTGGTGTTCAAGAACTTCATAGTTATGATTTATATGCACCGTTATTAGGAAAAGCACCTCTTAGCTTTACATATAAGCAAGCAAAAGACAAGATTTTAGAGAGCTTAGCGGTGTTAGGAAAAGATTATTTAGCTTATGTTCGCCATGTTTTTGATCACCGAATTATCGATGTGTGTGAAAATGAAGGTAAAAAATCTGGTGCTTTCTCAGGTGGTGCATATGATACCGAAGCTTATATTTTGTTAAATTGGCATGATAATTTGGAAAATTTTTATACATTGATGCACGAGATGGGCCATAGTGCGCATAGTCACTACACGCGCAGCAATCAACCCTACGTTTATGGTTATTATCCGATTTTTTTAGCAGAAATTGCTTCGACCACTAATGAAAATATTTTAACCGAGTATTTATTGAAAAATGAAAAAGATCCTAAGGCTCGGGCATATGTGTTAAATCATTACCTTGATGGCTTTAAGGGCAGCATTTTTAGACAAAGTCAGTTTGCTGAATTTGAACATCATATTAACCAACAAGTAGAATCTGGTATAACTTTAACAGTGGATAGTTTGAATAAATATTATAGTGATTTAAATGTTCGCTATTATGGGAAAGCCTTGGAGTTTGATCCACAGATCGCTTTGAAGTGGGCGCGGATTCCGCATTTTTATAGAAATTACTATGTTTTTCAATATGCCACAGGTATGGCCGCGGCTAATGATTTATCGCAGAGAATCATTTATGGAAGTAAAGAAAATGTGGATAAATATTTGGAATTTTTAAAAGCTGGCAGTTCCGTTTATCCGCTTGAGGTGATGAAAAAAGCAGGCGTTGATATGCTTAAAGCTAATTATTTAGAAGAAGCTTTTGTGGTATTTGAAAAGCGTCTAGATGAATTGGAAAAGGTTGCTCAAAGTTTGTAAATTAAAGAGGCGAGCTAAATGTTGAATTTAGGAGTGATTGGTACCAATTGGATTACGGATCAATTTATTGTTGCAGCTTTATCCACCAAAAAATATCGACTAAGTAGTGTTTATTCAAGAAATTTGGCAACAGCTGAAAAATTTGCTACCAAGTATCAAGGAACAATCAAGTTATCGACAGATTTAACAACTTTTTTGCAAAATACAAAGTTAGATGTTATTTATATTGCATCACCAAATTCCTTGCATTTTGCTCAAGCCAAACAGGCGATTTTAGCGGGTAAGAGTGTGATTGTTGAAAAGCCAGCTTTTTCTACCAGAGAAGAAATGGATGAGATTATCAATTTAGCCAATAAGCAAAGAGTTTTTTTCTTTGAAGCAGCGCGCAATCTTCATGAACAAAGTTTTACTGAAATAAAGAAATTTTTAGAGTCAAATGGCGAAATTCAAGGAGCTAGTTTTCACTATGCTAAGTATTCTTCGCGCATGGATAAAGTGCTGGCGGGAGAAGAGCCTAATATTTTCTCATTAAAATTTTCAGGTGGTGCGCTGTATGATTTGGGGGTTTATCAAGTGTATGCAGCGCTTGGTTGGTTTGGTGTGCCTTGTGCCGTTCATTATTTTGCCACTCTTGCATCTACAGGTGTTGATAGCATGGGGACGGGGATTTTGCGCTATGAAAATTTTGATGTGACGATTCAGCCCGGTAAAAGTATTACAAGCTTTGCGCCTTCGGAAATTTTTTTAGCTCAGGGAACTTTGGTATTGGATGCCATCAGTGCGATTAATTCGGCGAATTATTATGAACGAGAAAAAGATGTGAAATCTTTAAAAATTAATGCTTTGGCTAATTCTATGGTAGAAGAAGCAGAGGCTTTTGCTCAAGTGTTATTGCATCCTGAAAGTGAAGTTTGGGGTGTTAAATATGAAGAGTGGGTTGAACTTGCGCGTAATGTAAATGCTGTATTAGTTGCAATGCGGGAAGATTCAGGCATTGTCTTTGCAGCTGACGAAAAGAAATAGCGTTGGAATATAGGAAAATAGAATGAGAAAAAAAGTTAAAGCAATATTGGATAAAAATGTTTCAATGGTAATGAAAAGTTATCGTTATTACTGCACTCATGGTTTAAAAGCCACTTTAAGAAAATTAAAGTCGGGCAAAGCTTCAAAAATCACTGATGAAGCTTATCAAAGGTGGATTGATCAGGAAGAGACAGAAACGTTTGAGAAGATGAAAAGAGAGATTGAACAGTTTACTTACACACCTATGATTTCGATTGTAATGCCTGTTTATAATGCGCCAATTAAGTGGTTAAAAAAATGTATTGATTCAGTGTTGATACAGAGTTATACAAAGATTGAGTTATGTATTGCAGATGACAAATCAACTGATCCGGAAATTAAAAAAGTTTTGGATCATTACAAAGAAGCTGATACTCGAGTAAAGGTTGTGTATCGTAAAATTAATGGGCATATTAGTGAGGCAACAAATTCAGCATTGGCGTTAGCAAGTGGCGAATTTGTAGCGTTGCTCGATAATGATGATGAGCTGCCGCAAAATGCTCTTTTTGAAGTGGTAAAGGCGCTAAACAAAAATTTTAAGCTTGATTTAATTTACAGCGATGAAGATAAGATTGATGAGAAAGGCGTTCGATCTGATCCGGCGTTTAAGCCGAATTTTTCACCGGATTTATTGTTAGGGACAAATTATATTAGCCACTTGGGTGTTTATCGTCGGTCGATTTTAGTGGAGATGGGGGGGGTTCGCAAAGGATTTGAGGGCTCTCAAGATTATGATTTGGTTTTGCGCTTTGTTGAGAAAACAAACGCTTCACGAATTCATCATATACCAAAAATTTTATATCATTGGCGAATGCTAAAAACTTCAACAGCAGTAAATCCGAAAACGAAAAAGTATGCTTTTGAAGCTGGATTTAAAGCTGTGCAAGAAGCGTTGGTGCGGCGTGGATTAAAAGGAGATGTGACACATGGTGCGGGCTTAGGATTATATGACGTTCATTACAATATTTTACAAGAAGATTTAGTTTCGATTATTATCCCGGCTAAAAATGGTTATGAAGATACAAAACGAGCAATTGATTCGATCCTTACCAAGACAACTTATCAAAATTATGAGATAATCATGGCTGATAATGGAAGTTCTGAGAAGAAAGTTTTTGCGCTTTATGCTGAGTATCAGAAAAAGTTGGGCAAAAGGTTTATAAAACTTTCAATTGACATCCCCTTTAATTATTCAAAGATCAACAATCTGGCTGTTAAAGAAGCGCAGGGGAAATATTTGTTATTTTTAAATAATGATGTTGAGGTGATTGCACCTGATTGGTTATCAACGATGGTGTCTTTTGCGCAATTTAAGCGTGTGGGTATGGTCGGCGCTAAACTTTATTATTCGACAAACAATATTCAGCATGCGGGCGTGGTGCTTGGTCTAGGTGGCGTTGCAGGGCATGTGCATCATATGTATGGCAGAAGTGAGTTTGGATATTTTGGTCGTTTGCAGATCAATGTTAACTATTATGCGGTAACAGCAGCGTGTGTGGTGGTGAAAAAGGACGACTTTAAGCAACTTGGCGGATTTGATGAAAATCTAACTGTAGCGTATAATGACGTAGATTTAGGCATTCGTCTTAAAAAATTAGGGAAAGACAATATTTGGGCGCATCAGGCGGAACTTTATCATTATGAATCGCAAACGCGTGGACTTGACGATGCTTCAAAGGAAAAGTTAGAGCGGCTAAAAAAAGAGTCGCAATATATGATGGAAAGATACTCGAAGATTATTGAAAATGATCCGTACTATAATCCAAATTTGTCAAAGAAAAGTGGACGGTTTTTGGTGAAATCTTGATTTTGGTGATTTGAATGGTTAATTATGCAAAGATAGATCAATTAAAAGCAAAAATGGATAGTTTTAGACCACTAGATCAAGTACAAGCTAAGCTTTTATGGAAAAATTACCGAATTAAGGAAACGCACTCTTCTACTTGGTTGGAAGGCAATACATTGACCTTGGATGAAACGCGAGTGGCTTTAGAAGCGGGCATTACCATTGCGCAAAAACCTATTAAAGATTATCTAGAGTTGATTGATTATTCTGAAGCTCTTGATTATATGAAAGAGCTTGCGGTTAATTCTGAAAAGCAAGTGTTTAGCGAGCGAATGATTCGTGAAGTTAATTATTTGGTATATCATCGTACAAAAAAGGCCGGCGAAGTGGCAGGTGTTTATCGAGCAGTGCCAGTTATTGTAGGTAGATATAAGCCACCGCAACCGTTTCTAATCAAACTACAAATGGAGGAATTTGTAAGATGGGTAAATGATGAGGGTCAGCATCTTCATCCAGTGCAATTAGCTAGCGAAATTCATCAGCGTTTTGTAACTATTCATCCATTTATTAATGGTAATGGTCGCACAGCACGTTTGCTTTTAAATTTTCAACTAACAAAAACAGGTTTTCCACCAATTTATGTTAAGCCAAATGAAAAAATGCGAGGTGCTTATAATAAAGCGCTCTATGAAACGCAAAAAACACCTGATGCAAGTCTTGAGCCTTTTAATCAATTTATTGCTGATATTGTGGAAGACACCTTGCATAAGCAAATAGAAATATTGAAACTAAATGAACAAAATTTACAAGATTTTAATAAAATTAACACTGATTTTAAATGAGGAATGTACCGACGCTGTATGTTATAAAGAAATGTAGAAATTTGAAATGCTCAGAAAGTGGTGTTTAATATGACGGTCAAAATGTCCGTAGACAAATGGGGAGATTCAAAAGCTATCCGTTTGCAAGCTAATTTGTTAAATTCTCTTGGTTGGCAAAATGCTCAAAGTTTATTAGCCGAAAAAACAAATGACAACCGCCTTATTTTATCATTAGCATCTGATAAGGATGATGGCTCATTAGCTTATCTTTTTAAAGACTATAGAGATGACGAACTTAGGGAAAAACCTCTTGATTTTGGTGAAAGTGTTGGAGAAGAGCTTTGGTAGATGAAGAAAAATACATTCCTAAACAAGGTGATATTATTCGAGCAAATTTAAATCCTAAAAAAGGCCATGAGCAAAAAGGTTATCGCCCATTAGTTGTTTTATCCAATGATATTGTTGCAAAATTTACGAATGTAGTGATTATTGCTCCAATTTCAACTACTAAACGTCGCTTGCCGCTGTATATAAAAATGCATGATAAATGCAAAACAACAGGTTATGTTTTATTGGATCAGTTAGTCACAATTGATTACCTCGTCCGTAATGCTAAATATATTGAAAAAGTTCCAGAAAAATTTTTAGGTAAATTACTGGATGTTTCTCGAAGGATATTTTCGAAATAAATAGATTTAATCAAATTAACA
>JAIRNX010000131.1 GCA_031257815.1 Lactobacillales bacterium | reverse complement strand
GAAATTTTTGTGCATTTTTAGGAAAAAAACGTAGAAATAGTGGTGCTATTTCGAGGCTTTTTGACAACAAAAGGTACAAAATTTCCAAAAAAGGCGCAATTATGGAGATCGTTAACAGGCTCTTAAGTCCGTACATTCATTCTATCAACTTCATTCGTTATTAGCAAAGAAACAACACAAAAAGCAAGGTTAAAAATTTTTCTAACCTTACTTTTGGTGAACTATTCTTCATTTTTTGAGAGCTTTTTTTCTTTTATTTTTTCTCTTCCGGTTTATCTTTAACAGCAGCTGTGGGAATATTTAATGGCTGTTTGTTTTTAGATTGGATAATTATTTCATCATCAACGATGGCTGCTGTTAACTCTTTTTCTTCTGGATGTTTTAAATAAAAATCAGCTATCTTATCTTCAATCGTTTCTTGAATAATGCGTCGAAGCGGACGTGCTCCCATATCAGGATTATATCCTAATTCAACAATTTTTTCTTGAACATCTTTTGAAATATCAACTTTAATATTTTGCGTATTAAGTTGCTCGTTTACTTCAGCAAGCATTAGCGAAACAATTGAAAGTAAAGTTTTCTTGCTTAATGGTTTAAACTCAATAATTCCATCAAAACGATTCAGAAACTCCGGAGTAAAGTAATTGTGTAATTGATTTAAAATTGATTTTGTTGTTCCGCTAAGAGTGGCCCCAAAACCAACGCTTGATTCATTTGTATCAGATCCTGCATTGCTGGTCATAATAATAATGGCATCCTTGAAACTTATGGTTCGACCTTGAGCATCACTCAAGCGTCCATCATCTAAAATTTGCAAAAAGGTATGCATAATATCAGGATGAGCTTTTTCAATTTCATCCAATAAAATCAATGAATAAGGATTGCGACGGACTTTTTCTGTTAGCTGTCCTGCTTCTTCATAGCCTACATAACCAGGAGGTGCACCGATAAGTTTGGAGATGCTGTGCTTTTCCATGTACTCGCTCATATCAAAACGAATCATCGAATCTATTGAACCAAAGAGTTCAAAAGCTAATTGCTTAGCTAGCTCTGTTTTACCAACACCAGTCGGACCGATAAATAAAAAAGAAGCAATCGGATGATTTTGTTTTCCTAAGCCAATTCGACTTCTTCGAATAGCTTTAGCTACTTTTTCAACAGCTTCATTTTGTCCTTTCACATTTTTTTTCAAATCTTCAACCAAATGGACAAGTTGAGTCTGCTCTTTTTCTTTAAGTTCTCCAACAGGAATACCTGTTTTTTCTTCTACAAGGGCTTCCATTTCTTTTTCGGTAATGATTGGAGTATTTTGATCAGTTATTTTTTTATCTTTTATTTCTTGCAATTGTCTTATTTGATCACGAAAATAGGCGGCTTTTTCATAATCTTCTGTTGCAGTTGCTTGGTCTTTTTGAGTTTTAGCCTGTTCTAATTTTTCCTCAATATCTTTAGGATCAACAAAATTTAAAGTTAAATTTAACTTTGAGCCAACTTCATCAAGCAAGTCAATTGCTTTATCTGGCAAAAAACGATCTTGGATATAGCGATTAGAAAGAATTGCTGCGGAGTCGATTGCTTTGTCGGTATAAGATACATGATGAAAATCTTCGTAACGTTTTTGCAACCCTTTTAAGATAGCAATGGTCTCCTCAACATTTGGTTCGTCTACCTGCACAGGCTGCATTCGTCTTTCTAAAGCAGCATCTTTTTCAATAATGCGATATTCATTCAGCGTAGTGGCACCAATAAGTTGCAACTCACCACGAGCTAAAGCAGGTTTTAAAATATTCCCCGCATCCATACTACTATCAGTGGTTGATCCTGCCCCAACAATTTCATGAATTTCATCAATAAATAAAATAACATCTTGGTCTTTTGTTACTTCTTTGATTAATTTTTGGATTCGTTCTTCAAATTGACCACGAATACCTGTTCCTTGGATTAAAGAAGCAACATCTAAACGAATGATTTCTTTACCTTGTAATTTTTGGGGAACATCATCATTGACAATCTTTTGCGCCAAACCTTCAATAACTGCTGTCTTACCAACACCAGGTTCACCAATTAAAACAGGATTGTTTTTTGTGCGACGGTTTAAAATTTCAATCACACGCTTAATCTCTGTATCTCGACCAACAACAGGATCAATTTCCCCATCACGAGCAATTTCTGTGATATTAGTACCGAATTCTCTTAGAAATTCATTGGTCATCATATATTTTCGTCGATGAAAATTATCAACTTTAACAGGACTATCGTTATCCCAATCATCTGAAAAAAGCGCTTTCATCGGGAAAGGTAAATCATCATCGTTAATATCGCTTAAATATTTATTTGCCATCTTAAGAAGTTCATCCCATTTCCCATCGGCAAAATTTTTTTTATTTGATGTTAATGGCTTTTTCTTGCCATATTTCATCTTCAGTTCTTTTACTTTTTGATAACAACCCTGGCAAAAATCTAACTGTATTTCTCTTTCACCTGCTTTTGAATAAAGATGAATAGTTGCATCTCTTGTGCCGCAAATTTGGCAAAGCATAAATTTGCACTTCCTTTCTGAAAAAGGTACATTTAAAATAATTGCTACGTTTAAATGAAGTATAGCAGTTGTAAGTCGGTATTTAAATATTTTATACACATGGCTATAAATAAAGGATGAACTTGATGTTTAAACCTATAATTATTGTTTCAATTACAGAAAAAAAACACAGTAAAATTTTAGAAGAAGCAAAAGCGATGAAGCAAGCAAATGTTGCTATAGTGGAATGGCGAGCAGATTTTGCAGAAGTAGCAAAGATTACTAAGTTTGCTCAAATTGCAAGTGAATTAAAAAAAATTCTTCAAGATACACCTTTACTTTTTACTTATCGAAGCATCAAAGAAGGTGGACAGGGACAATTTTCAGCCGAAGATGTTTATGCTTTATTGCATTATATAATCAGTCAAAAACAGATTGAGATGATTGATATTGAATTTAATTTGCCTCAAGAAATTTGCAATTTATTAATAGATTATGCAAAGCAAAATCAAATTGTAACGATTCTAAGTTTACATGACTTTACGAAAACACCAAAATTGAAAGTTTTGGAAAAACAGTTTGAAGAAATGAGTAAGTTTAATACCACAATTATCAAAATAGCGACTATGGCAAACTCTGGTGAAGATGTTCTCAATTTAATGCTCGCAACCAAAAACTTCACTAATCAATCCAACCAAAAAGTTATTACCATGGCTATGGGGAAGTTAGGAGCTATCTCACGTCTTGCAGGTTCAATTACAAACTCTTCTTATACTTTTGCAAGTTTTCATAAAGCAAGTGCTCCAGGACAGTTAAGTTATCAACGGACAAAAGAATTTTTGGATCTTTTTAGTATTTAAAATATGTTAACGCTCTTTAATGAAATTGACCTTTAATTTTCGTTAGTAAAGCCACCTGTTAAGCCGCCGCGTGAGACATAATAGCAAATCTTTTTCTTTTTTATTTAATAGCATCAAGCTTTTTTTAATCTATACTTTTTATCTTAGAACCTGTTAACGATCTCGGAGCGATGAATGATTTTGGCTATTTTTCCGTATTTTTTCGTTAAAAAGCCTCGATTTAGCACCGCTAAACCTACATTTTTTGCCTTAAACTACGAAAAAATAGCTCAAAAATTCATTTCACTAGAGATCGTTAACAGGCTCTTATTTCACTTCATCAAGCACTTTATTTTTAGCAAACTTTTTATCAAAATTTTTTTGTGCTTTTTTATATTCTTTTGCTGTAACGATATCATCTTGTAATTTAACATATTTCCATCTTGGATATTGTAAATTGACAAAACTCCCTACTCCAGTTGGGGAGGCTGGCCAACTAAATGGTTTTATTCTCAATATACAAGGAAAAATTTCATGTTTTATTGGTATGATGCATGCGCTATTAAGCAAGTAAGCTTCTGCATTAGCCAAAGCTTCATATCTATCTGTTTGTTTATCAATTGCTCTGATTTCATCTGCGTTACTTAATAATTCATCATACTTATCTAAACCAATAGACTTAATAATTTCTTCATCAGTATCTGTATATGTATCTTCAGTAGGAGTTGATAAACCAAGTGTTTTAAGCTCGTTGCCTTCTAGGCCATACATTGCTAAGTAAGATATAGGATCTCTATAATCCGGATTCCAACCCATATAACAAGCAAAATCATAATCTTTTTCTTTGGATGTTTCTGCTTGATAAGTTGCAACCAGCATCTTATCTTTGCTTGTTTTATGAACATCATACACTACATTATTTGAACTTAAAGAGTTTTCAATTGATTGTTTGAAAGATTTATAAACATTTAATTTTGTGACATCACTTTCATTTTCTACTGCATCCAAATGAATTGGGAATTTAACACCCTTTGCACTTAGCTCTTCCTTTGCTTTTGCAAAATACTGCTTTGCAAGTTTTACATTATGCGAAGTATTATTTCCATCCTTAGCAAAATTAACATTTTTCCAGTTAGGATCTAAAGCATTCATTCTTTTCTGTAAAACAGTACCATAATTCTTTTCACCTACGCTAACAAAATTTGGTGGGGTTAACGAATGTCTAATACTTAAACCTCCAGCATATTCTCCTAAACTTTGAGAATTTATTTTTTCTAGATTAAGTGAGAATAAAATAGCTTTGCGGAAGTTCGAATTCATTATAGCTTTATGTGTACTCTCTTTATCCTTGTTTGGAGTCGTATATTTATAAGACTGACGATTGAAATTAAACATTGCAAAATAAGTTCCTGCTTCTTCACTCATGTAGCAGATTTTATTTTTGTTTTTCTTATATATTTTTTTATATGCAGCATCTGATGGTTTTAAAATAGCTGAAGAAAATTCTCCTTTGGCAAACCCTCTATATTGCTGAGATGGATCTTTGCCACTATCAAAAGTTAAATTGATATTTTTTACGTGAACATTTTTCTTATCATAATATGCATCATTTGCTTTTATGCGAATAACAGATTTTGAAGTATATTCTGCTAAAACATAAGGCCCATTATAAAGAATAGAATCAGCTGCTAGCTTACCAAAGCTTTTACTTTTTAATTTTAAAAATTTGGTATTAACTGGAAAAAAAATGCCTAAAACAAGTTTTGAATTCCAATAAGGCTCAGGTTTCATTAGCATATATGTTAGTGTTCCTTTTTTATCATCTGCTTTAACTCCTACATGGGAAAAATTCTTATCTTCGCCTTTGATGTATTCACTTAATCCTTCGATACTATTGGCAACGTACATCATTTGCGATTTTGAGTCCGCTGCATATTTTAATCCTGCCACCCAATCAGAAGGCTTAACTCTATCATACTCACTGCCATCTGCTTGCATCCATTTAACACCTTTACGGATTTGATAAGTATAAATTCGATTGTCCTTAGAGACTTTCCAAGATTTAGCCATTGCTCCCTTAAGATTGCCATTTGGATCGTATTCAAGCAATCCTTCAACAAAATTGTCATAATAAGTGCTATTGCTCATTAGATAATTAACCAAGTAATCAAAAGAATTTGGATCAGTATGATAAAAAGAATTTAATGTTTCGTTATCACGATTTGAACTGAAATCTTTTTTAAAATTGCAACCACTTAGACATCCTAAAAGGACGATACTCGTTAAAAGTATTAATAAAAAACGTTTTTTATTCAAAAAAAGTTCCCCCTCTTTTTTGTTTTGTAAAAATATAACAAACTCCTAAATTTTTCGAAAACTTATATGTAAGAACCTGTTAACGATCTCACTATTGATGAATTTTTTGAGAAATTTTTGTGCATTTCTAGGAAAAAAACGCAGGTTTAGCGGTACTAAATCGAGGCTTTTTGACGAAGAAAGGCAAAAAATTACCAGAAAAGTCGCAATTACAGAGATCGTTAACAGGTTCTAAGAACGTTAACAACTTCGTTTTTCCCCTGATACATATAGTTTTTAAAGGAAATTCATTAATATATCTTATGTTCTTTGAAAAAGGCTAACAAACAATAAATTGTAATAACAATGCGTAGTGAAAAACATCACAATAAAGTACATTAAACCTCCTTGGAAACTAAGAACCTGTTAATGACTAATCAAAAATTCTGCTTTTTTCATGATAAAAAGTAGAACAAAACTTAGCATCATTGCATTAAAGAAGCAGCTTATACCATTCATCAACAAACTATAGCTCCATGGACTGACACCTTTTGGAGCATAACTTCCCCAAAAAAGCACACCTGTAACGAAATGCCAAAACCACCGCGCTAAAGATCCTGTAAATGATGCTAAAAAAATCCAAAAAGTAAATTGACGTTTGGTTTTTATTTGAAAAGAAAAAATTCCAACAAGACCGCTAAAAGCAAAGGCAACTGGATAATCCATCAAGACTTGTACAACTGTTAAAAACTCTGCTTTGCCTGTTAATATAGATAACATTCCGCAAATAGCGCCTGCTAACATTGCTGGCAGTACTCCTCTACGTATAGCTAAAATCGCAATTGCAATAAAACCAAGCGATAGATCAAGCGCTGTATGAAGCAACTGTAAAGGAATATAAGAAAGAGCAAAAGCTACCGCGCTTACCATGGCTACTTCTAAATAAACCACCATTTTTTGCTTCTTATCTAACATTTCTAACATTAATAAAATTCCTCCTTATGAAAGATTTTTCACAAAGAGGAGGTATTTCGTTCTTTTTACACATCCCTACGCTCATGCTAACAAGATCAGGTTATGAGGGTTCCAAAATGGTCTCAGCTAAACGCTCCCCTTGTGAAAATCAATTTATTATGATGTTCCATGTCTTTTCTTAAACATCATATACAAGATGCGCCAGTAACTCAACGGCAGATTTTTGTTTTAAGAACGTGTTAACGATCTCTCTATTGATGAATCCCGTTATACAAGTTTTTTTGAGAAATTTTTATGCATTTTTAGGCTAAAAGCACAGCTTTTAGGTAACGGAATAAAAGAAAACGAAGTTTTCTTGTCACCGTAAACGCAGGTTTATCGGCAACAATACCTTTTTTAAAAAATTTGCGATAGTTCATCTTGACAAAGGACAAACATGACAACTTATTATGAATGAAAATAAATAAAAAATTAATTCACAAACCACAAAATATAAATTATAATGGCCAGGCAAAGTACTTGATTAAAAATTACATTTTTTCACAAATTTTTCGATAAATATGATAAACTACATATGTATTTTATTCATATTTTTTAACGTTACTCTTAGAACGTGTTAACGATTTGAATTAAGTTAATAAGTACTAATACTAAAGAAGTGTTTTATAAAATGCATTTATTAATCCTACTTAATTTAATAAGTTTTAATGATTTTTTTCACATTATAATTTAAAAATTTACTGAAATGATGCTAGGAGGAAGTTCAATGACAAAAGCCAATTTTGGCGTTGTAGGATTAGCTGTTATGGGAAAAAATTTGGCATTAAATATTGAAAGTCATGGGTATCGTGTTGCGATATTTAATCGCACAAGCTCTGTTACAGAAAAAGTAGTAAATCAATATTCTACAAAAAAGTTTGTGCCAACATACGATATTGAAGATTTTGTAAATGCAATTGAAAAACCCAGAAGAATTTTATTAATGGTTAAAGCTGGAGCTGCAACTGATGCTACCATTCAACAATTACTTCCACACTTAGATAAGGGAGATATTTTAATCGACGGTGGAAATACGTTTTTTCAAGATACAATCAGACGAAATCAAGAATTAAATACTTCGGGAATTAACTTTATTGGAACAGGTATATCTGGTGGTGAAGAGGGAGCTTTAAATGGCCCGTCCATTATGCCAGCTGGTCAAAAAAAAGCTTATAAGTTAGTTGAGCCGATCCTAAAAAAAATTGCTGCAAAAGCTAAAGACGAAACTCCTTGTGTTACATACATTGGTCCAAATGGAGCTGGCCATTATGTCAAAATGGTTCATAATGGCATTGAGTATGGTGATATGCAGTTGATTGCTGAAAGTTACGCTTTGCTAAAACAACTTCTTCATTTAGATACTTTAAACATTAGTGAAATTTTTGAAAAATGGAATGAAGGTGAGTTAGATTCTTATTTAATCGAGATTACAGCAGATATTTTAAATCGTAAAGATGATGAAGGAACAAAAGCGCCAATTGTTGATGTTATACTAGATACAGCTGGTAACAAAGGAACTGGCAAATGGACATCACAAAGCGCTCTTGATTTAGGTGTGCCCTTGCCATTAATCACAGAGGCCGTCTTTGCTCGTTATCTTTCTGCTTGTAAAGAAGAAAGAATAAAGGCAAGTAAGATTTTAACCGGACCAAATCCGCTTTTTCATGTTGCTGAT
>JAIRNX010000098.1 GCA_031257815.1 Lactobacillales bacterium | reverse complement strand
TAAATGAATCTGTTCGCGGGACCATCACTTCACGCGCTACTTTATCATCCAGTGAAAACACTCCTTGAAGCATCTTCACTTCTTTTTTTTCAAGTGTTCCTTCTGTACTGAGCATATATTCCATTTCATCTCTAGTCATTTTAACTTGCTTATCATCAAAAGTCATCGGTGTAAGAAGGCGTGAGATGAAATTAGTTGATGCGGATAACAGCCAAACAAATGGATGTAAAACTGTCCCTAAAAAAGTAATCAAAACAACTGCGATACCAGCAATTTTCTCTTGTAAATTTAAAGCAATCCGTTTAGGGTATAATTCTCCAAAAACAATTGAGACATAAGTTAAAAGAATGAAAACGATAACTGTCGATACTGTTTTTCCCACTTGTCCAAAACCAATTGTTTGCGATAACTTATAAGAAAGTGTTTCAGCCAAACTGGCACCAGCTAGGATATTAATAACCGTAATCCCCACCTGAATGGTTGCCAAAAAATTACTAGGATTTTGTAGTATTTTATTGATCTTAATACTTTTTTTATCCCCTTCTTCGGCTTTTTGCTCAATTCGCTTTCGATTAATCGAAACCAGGGCCATCTCACTGGCGGAAAACATAGCGGTTAAAATAGTTAAAACAAATAAGATGAGAAATTGTGTGATAAGCGACTGACTCTCCGGGTCACCGTTCATTGTATATAAACTCCTTATCCAAATTATGAAAAACTCTGATAAATCGTTAACAGGTTCTTAAATAACAACTACGCTGAAATGTTAGCATATATGTATTGTCACTCTCAAGTTAAAAAAGGGTTTGATTTTTCTGCTCCAATTGTTGTATCTTTACCGTGTCCTGGAAAGATGTTAAATTCATCTGGAAGAATAAATAGTTTTTGCTTGATGTTTGTTACCAGCTGATCTAAATCTCCTGTAGGTAGATCAACTCTTCCAATTGTCCCTTTAAATAAAGCATCGCCAGTGAATAAAAATTTATTAAAGACAAAGCTCATACCGCCGATTGAATGTCCAGAAGTTGAAATTGCTTGAAAAGTTATTCCTCCAAGGTTGTACTCTTTATCCTCAGTAAAAAATTCATCAGCTTTATCTATTACGACATCTTCCATATCTTGATGCCGAAATAATCCAGAAAGATTCATCTGTGGAGTGTAAAGCCAACTTGCTTCGTTCTTGCTGACATATACAGAAAGTTTTGGGTATGCATGACAAAGAGCGCTAATTCCCATAATATGATCGTAGTGCGTATGGGTCAATAAAATAGCTAAAGGCTCTTTACCGATTTTTTTCACCATTTTAAGCAGTGCATCTTTATCACTTCCGGGATCAATTATTAAAATAGCTCGCTCATTAAAAACAAAATAGGTATTTTCACTAGCTATTTTGTTTCTAACGCATCTAACCTTTAGCATACAAAACCTCCTTAAAAACCTGTTAACTTGTCTCGGAGCGATGAATAGTCCCGTTACACAGCTTACAAACCAAGCAAAGCTTGGGTGAGCTGATAGTAACCCGACAAGTTTTTGGCTATTTTTCCACACTTTTTTGTTAAAAAGCCTCGATTTAGAACCAACGCTTACGCTAACCTGCGTTTTTTGACAGAAAACTTTCTATGGTCGTTTTCCTTTATCTGACACCTGAAAGCCGTGCTTTCAGCCTCAAATTGTGAAAAAATACCTCAAAAAACTTGTCGGGTTATTACAAATTGTTTCAAGCTTTGCTTGATTACAATTTGTATAACGGGATTCATTTCACTAGAAATCGTTAATAGGTTCTAAAAATTTTCTTTCTTTTTGGCATCATCAGCTTTTGATTTAGTTTCTCCTAAAATTTTTTCCCAAGCGTTTTTATAATTTTCATCGCTTCCCCCAATTCCAAATTTATATGTACTGGCTTTTGCACCTGTTTTAGCATAGAAGCTCTCGACAGTCTCCCCTGGTGTTTCAATTTCTTTACCGTTTACCGTAACTTTACCAGGTTTTTCACCGGTTTTTTTATTAACTGTAGATTTGATTACACTTGAGTCTAAACTAAATTTTTGTTCCAAACCTAAAATATTTGCATTTGCTGCATTAATTGCATAAACCAAGTAAGCTAAATATTGTGAATTATTTGTAAAGCCAGACATTTTATCCATAGAACGATTATCATCATAGCCTGACCAGGAACCAATTGTAATTTTTGGTGTGGAAACAACTAACCAAGCATCGACATAATCATCACTTGTCCCTGTTTTTCCAACCCAATCTCCACCAACCGCATTCTTTTCCAAAAACTCTTTAAACTGTGTCGTTTTCTTACTATTGATAACTTCGCGCATAAGATCGTTCATAATCGAAGCTGTTGCTTTAGAAAACACTGAAGTTGGTTTAGTTTTATGTTGATAAATTACCTTACCATTTGCTTCAGTAATTTTCTCAATCAAGTATTTTTTTTGATAAACTCCGCTATTTGCCAATGTTTGAAAACCGTTGACTTGCTGTGCTACCGTTGTTTCAGCACCGCCTCCCATTGGCAAAGATTCAATATTATAATCGGCAATCTCAAAGCCCATTTTCTTCATGTAAAGTGAAGGATCTTCCTGGGAGCGCAGTGTTTTATATACCCAATAAGCAGGAATATTCCATGAATCTGATAATGCATCCCGCGTGGACACAAATTCATCTGTTCCTTTGGAATCGACATGCATAATATCTTTGCCATTTGCATATTTCGTTGGATAGTTAGAAAT
>JAIRNX010000125.1 GCA_031257815.1 Lactobacillales bacterium | reverse complement strand
TTTTTCACACTTTTTCGTTAAAAAGCCTCGATTTAGCACCACTAAACCTGCATTTTTTGCCTCAAATTGTGAAAAAATAGTTCAAAAATTCATTTCACTAGAGATCGTTAACAGGCTCTAAAGACTAGATTGAAAGGAAGAAGTTAATGGCTTTAACAGCTGGAATTGTTGGCTTACCAAATGTTGGAAAGTCGACATTATTTAATGCAATTACTAAAGCAGGTGCGGAAGTTGCAAATTATCCTTTTGCAACGATTGAACCTAATGTTGGAAGGGTAGAAGTGCCTGATGCTCGCCTTTTACGGATTACCGAGTTGATTAAACCCAAAAAAACAGTGCCAACAACTTTTGAATTTACAGATATTGCAGGGATCGTTAAAGGGGCATCTAAAGGTGAAGGTCTCGGTAATAAATTTTTAGCAAATATTCGCGAAGTCGATGCGATTGTCCATGTTGTGCGTGCTTTTGATGATGAAAATATCACACACGTTAAAGGGCGAGTAGACCCTTTGGAAGATATTGAGACGATTAATCTAGAGTTTATTTTAGCGGATTTAGAATCCATTAATAAGCGTTATACGCATGTAGAAAAAATGGCAAAAGCCAAGGATAAAAATGCAATCATTGAATTTGCTATCTTGCAAAAGATTAAACCAGTATTAGAAGCCGGACAATCTGCACGAACTATCAATTTTATTAAAGAGGAAACTGCAGCTGTTAAGCGCTTATTTTTATTAACTACAAAACCGGTGATTTATGTAGCCAATGTGGCAGAGGAGAATGTATCAAAAGCTGATAGCATTGATTATGTTCGACAAATTCGTGAGTTTGCGCAAACGAAAAAAGCTGATGTTGTCGTAATTTCGGCACGTGCAGAAGAAGAAATTGCCGAGCTAGGCGATAAAGAGGAAAAACAAGAATTTTTAGAAGCTTTAGGTTTAGCAGAGTCTGGTTTGGATCAATTAACAAAAGCTGTGTATCATTTGCTTGGTCTTGGTACTTATTTTACAGCAGGAGAAAAGGAAGTTCGCGCTTGGACATTTCGTCGTGGAATGAAAGCATCGCAAACGGCAGGGATTATTCATTCAGATTTTGAACGAGGATTTATTCGCGCACAGACAATTTCTTTTGCCGATTTGGATAAATATGGTGGTTATCAGGTTGCTAAAGAGAATGGTCGCCTTCGTTTAGAAGGCAAAGATTATGTGGTGCAAGATGGAGATATTATGGAATTTCGTTTTAATATTTGATGAAGGGGAAAGACAAAATGGACGAAAAAATAAAAGAATTATTACCACAATTAACCAAGCGTAATGAAGACTATATTTTTCAGTTACGCAAAGCGATGAAAGCGGCAAATTATTCAGAAGTTGATGAGAATAAAGTCTTAGGTGAGCTTTTGCCTAAATTAATTGACGCTCAGAAAAAAGGCCAAACAGCACGTCAATTGTTTGGCACAGTGGCTAAGTATCTTTCAACATTAAATACCAAGCCGGTAGTGGTAAAAAACGATCAACCATTATTTATGTGGCTGGATAATAGTTTATTAATGTTAGGCCTGCTTTCAACAATGACCGTGATTATGAGTTTTCTGGCTAAAAATAAAGAAGTTAAAGGAAACGGTGTGGTTACTTTATTGGTTATGGCCTTAATTGGTGGTTTAGTTTTTCTGACTATGTATCATCTCTTTTATAAATATGAAAAGCCAGGTGCTGATCTTTTAAAAAAGCCGCGTTGGTGGATATCAACGTTAATTTTACTAGGGGCAATACTTACTTGGATGGTGTTAATGTCTGTGACGACGCTTTTACCAACTAGCTTAAATCCAATCTTGCCCAAAGAAATAATGTTACCTCTAGCAGTACTT
Source organism: Lactobacillales bacterium (assembly GCA_031257815.1). Taxonomy (GTDB): domain Bacteria; phylum Bacillota; class Bacilli; order Lactobacillales; family Streptococcaceae; genus JAIRLR01. The sequence goes on along the minus strand of JAIRNX010000125.1, from coordinate 1,491 downwards.
TCTTTAATGGGTTGGTATACATTTCATAAAAAATTTAATGTTGAATCTTCTTTTATACTAGTAAAAAAATAAATAAGAGCCTGTCTACTATCTCTCTATAGATGAAATTTTAGGAGAATTTTTATGCAATTTTAGGCAAAAAACGCAGATTAGCGTAGCGTTGATCCAAATCGAGGATTTTTAACGCTAGAAGCACAGCTTCTAGGTAATGGATTTAAAGAAATTTTGTTTTCAAAATTTCTTACAAAGAGCGAAAAATTGCCGAAAATTTCGCTATTATGGAGATAGTAGACAGGTTCTAAGGAGCGTGTTTTTGTCCATGTCAAATTGGGAGTCAAAATTCTTGAAAAAAGGCTATACTTTTGATGATATTTTACTAATCCCTGCAAAGTCAAGTATTCTACCACAAGAAGTGGATACAACAACGCAGCTAGCTGATAACTTGCATTTAAACATTCCCATTCTTTCGGCAAGTATGGATACGGTAACTGAGCATCAAATGGCTATTTCTTTAGCGCGCCAAGGTGGACTGGGCGTTATTCATAAAAATATGACGATTGCTGAGCAGGCTGATGAAGTACTGAAAGTAAAACGCTCAGAAAATGGGGTGATTTTAGATCCATTTTATCTAACACCTGAGCATCCAGTGCAAGCTGCTGAGGACTTGATGCATAAGTATCGCATCAGCGGAGTCCCTATTGTTAAAACGCTAGAAAATCATAAATTAGTTGGAATTATAACAAATCGCGATTTGCGCTTTATTTCAGATTACACGCAAGTGATTAAAGATGTGATGACATGTGAAAAATTAGTTACGGCGCCAGCTGGAACATCTCTTAAAGAAGCAGAGTCTTTACTGCAGAAGTATAAAATTGAAAAATTGCCATTGGTAGATAAAACAGGCCGCTTAACTGGTTTAATCACGATTAAAGATATTGAAAAGGTGATTGAGTTTCCTAAGGCTGCTAAAGATAGTCATGGTCGTTTGCTAGCTGCAGGCGCTGTAGGAGTTACAACGGATACTTCTGAAAGAGCAGAAACACTATTTAATGCAGGCGCTGACGCAATTGTAATTGATACAGCTCATGGCCACTCTACGGGTGTTTTGCGTAAGATTAAAGAAATTCGTGCGAAGTTTCCTGATAAGACTTTAATTGCTGGCAATATTGCCACAGCTGAAGGTGCACGGAGCTTGTATAAAGCCGGAGTTGATGTTGTTAAAGTTGGGATCGGTCCTGGCTCGATTTGTACGACACGTGTTGTTGCCGGTGTTGGCGTTCCTCAATTGACTGCGATTTATGATGCAGCAGGCGTGGCTCGTGAATATGGAAAAACAATTATTGCAGACGGTGGAATTAAATATTCTGGAGATATTGTGAAAGCCTTAGCTGCGGGCGGGCATGCGGTAATGCTTGGATCAATGCTAGCAGGAACAGATGAATCGCCAGGAGAGTTTGAAATTTTTGAAGGACGTCGCTTTAAGATATATCG
>JAIRNX010000091.1 GCA_031257815.1 Lactobacillales bacterium | reverse complement strand
ATGAGATTTCTAAGAAAGATATTGGTGGTTGGTTTGACAAATGTGGTTATCAATGTGATGGCTAATTATCAAATGATATTAATTGTAAAATATAATGAAACTATATGAAAAGTGCTATAACGATCTCCATAATTGCGACTTTTCTGGCAATTTTTTGCCTTTCTTTGTCAAAAAGCCTCGATTTAGCACCACTAAACCTGCATTTTTTTCCTAAAAATGCATAAAAATTTCTCAAAAAATTCATCAATAGAGAGATCGTTAACAGATTCTTAGAAGTTTCATTTGAAAAAATAAAAAAGCGAAGCAATATAATTTACTTCACCTAATTGCCATAATTAAAATATATTTGTTTTGGCCTGATGATTAAGAAAACACACTGTTTATGCATTGTTTTTTTATTTTATCAAACTTGCAAAATAAGTTAGCGTACGCACTAATTGAGCTGTATAAGACATTTCATTGTCATACCAAGATACTGTTTTAACTAATTGTGTATCATCATCCCCATGCATGATTTCTGTTTGCGTTGCATCAAATAATGAACCATAAGTCATACCAACAATGTCAGAAGATACAATTTCATCGGTATTATAACCATAAGATTCAGTTTCCTCAGCTTTCATTGCTGCATTTACTTCATCAACGGTAACTTTTTTACCTAAAATAGTTACTAATTCAGTTAATGAACCAGTTGGAATAGGAACACGTTGAGCATGTCCAGAAAGTTTTCCATTTAACTCAGGGATAACTAAACCAATCGCTTTAGCTGCACCTGTTGAGTTCGGAACAATATTTTCTGCAGCAGCACGCGCGCGACGCAAATCTCCACCAAGATGAGGCCCATCAAGCGTCATTTGATCTCCCGTATATCCATGAACCGTTGTCATTGTTCCAACTTTGATAACAAAGTGTTTATGCAAAGCATCTGCCATGGGAGCTAAACAGTTAGTAGTACAAGAACCAGCAGAAATCACTGTTTCTAAACCGTCTAATGTGTTGTGATTAGTATTATAAACAATTGTCTTAACATCAGCACCACCAGGAGCAGTAATTACCACTTTTTTCGCTCCACCTTTAATGTGTAGTTCAGCCTTTTCTTTCGAAGCAAAAAAACCAGTTGCTTCAAGAACCACATCTACACCCCATTTATCCCAACCAATTTCTGCTGGATCAGGATTTTTAGAGATTGCAACTTTTTTACCATTTACAACAAAAGCATCTTCTTGAACTTCAACTGTCCCATCAAAACGTCCTTGTGTTGTATCGTATTTTAATAAATGAGCCAACATACGAGAGTCTGTTAAATCATTGATAGCAACAACTTCTACACCTTCAACATTTTGAATCCGACGAAAGGCTAAACGCCCAATACGTCCAAAACCATTAATCCCTACTTTTACTGTCATTTGTAGATTTCCTCCTTATGAAAATCAATATTATTATAAAAGGGTGTAAATAAAGCGAAAAATATTAGCCTCTTTCCCCTCTTATAAACCAAATTAAAAATTATTTTACTACTCTGTCATTTTCATTTTTAAAATTTTGCAAGCTGCAGCTTTATCAGTAAATAAGCCAGGTTTTCTTTGGTGCATTTTTCATATATGCATAAATTGCTTGGACTTTACTTTTACCACTAGCTTACTGCCAAAATAACAGAAATGGTTTCTAACTGGTTCAATTGTAGTCCAATTCTTGGCAACTTGTAAACAACCATGTCTTCTTTATCCATCAGGCAATAAACCATCCAGAAAAAATTTTAATATTAATTTTTAATTCTTGCGCAAAAACATAAAAACAAATTTAATTATACGAGGTCTATTGTTCGGATATGGAGTTTTCCTTAGAACATGTTCTTAGAATCTTTGCTTATAAAAGTGGTTTTTGGTGGTAGAAAGTGGTGATATGTGGTAAGATATTGTCGTGAAATGATTTGCGCATCATTATTAACGATAAAATGGTAGGTGAGTTGCTTTGTTTATGGGTGAATTTCAACATAATATTGATATCAAAGGGCGACTTATTATCCCAGTTCGTTTTCGTGAGCAGATCGGCGAGAAGTTTGTCATCACTAAAGGTTTGGTTCATTGTTTATCAGGTTACTCTTTAGGTGAGTGGGAAAAGTTAACGAAAAAGATTTTAAAACTTCCCTTTGCTAACCCTAAAGCTCGCCAGTTGCAAAGATTTTATTTTGCTTCGGCTAGTTCTAGTGAATTTGATAAACAAGGTCGGGTTAACATTCCACCAGCTTTACGTGAGTGGGGGAATTTACAAAAAAACTGTGTTATTGTAGGCAATCCTAGTCATATTGAGATCTGGGATGAAGAACGATGGACGCAGATGAACGTTGCAACAGAAGAAAATATCGAAGAAATTTCTGCGGCGATGGAAGAGTTTGGTTTTTGATCATACAAGGTTTTTAAGAAGTTACGAAAGTGGTCGTGCTATGGATAATGATTTTCATCATTATACGGTGATGTTAAAAGAGACAGTAGATGGATTGAATATCAAAGCTGATGGAGTCTATGTGGACTGCACTTTAGGCGGAGCTGGACATAGTAAGTACCTTTTATCAAAGTTAAATGTACAAGGGCACCTTTATGTTTTTGATCAGGATGAAACAGCGATTGAATACGCCAAAAAGCGTTTAGCATCATTTGTTAATAAAGGCATGATTACTTTTACAAAGTCAAATTTTCGTAACTTAAAAGTAACATTGAGCAATTATGATATTAATCAAGTGGATGGTTTGCTCTATGATTTAGGTGTTTCATCTCCACAGCTTGATCAAGCTGAACGCGGCTTTAGTTATCATCAAGATGCATCACTTGATATGCGAATGGATTTAAAGGCTCAAAGGTCGGCTTATGATGTTGTAAATTCATATCCTTATAATGATTTAGTAAAAATTTTTTACCGCTATGGTGAAGAGAAGTTCTCTAAACAAATTGCGCGACAAATTGAGCAAGCGCGAGCTATCAAACCGATTAAGACTACCGGTGAGTTAGTTGAGTTAATAAAAAAAGGTATTCCGGCAGCTGCTAGAAGGCATGGTGGTCATCCAGCAAAGCGGATTTTTCAAGCAATTCGCATTGAAGTAAATGATGAGTTAAGTGCTGTAGAAGATTCATTAGAACAAGCCATTGAGTTGTTAAATGTTGGTGGACGGATCAGCGTTATTACCTTTCATTCACTGGAAGATAGGATTGTCAAAACAATCTTTAAAAAACATAGCACTGTAGGGGATTTACCCCCAGGTTTACCAATGGTTCCCGTTAAAAGTCCGCCTATTTTAAAGCTTGTAAATCGCAAACCCATTGTGGCTTCTAAAGAGGAATTAAAAGAAAACAATCGCTCTTATTCAGCAAAATTAAGAATAGCTGAGCGGGTAAAAAAGTAGGAAGGAGGAGATGAAATGACTGAATTTGATCAATATGTGGCAGTGAATAACTACGATTATGATGAATATCCAAAAGAGACTGTCGATGACGAATTGGACGAATTGACTGCAGTCGTGGATTCTCAACTTCCCAAAAGAAAGTTATTGAAAATTTCAAAGATTGAAAAGATTGTTTATCTAACCATTACTTTGGTAGCAGTTATTTTTGCTTTTGCAATTATTTATTCCATTACAACGGTGCAGACAATTAATAATAAAAATGCCATTACTAAAGCTGAAAATGATAAAATTAAAGAATCCGTTGATGAGCTGCAGCAAAAGGTAAGTGAGCTGTTGCGTGCAGATCGAGTGAAGAAAATTGCCAAAAAGAAAGGACTTTCTGATAATAGCAATAATTCAGCAAAAGAAGAGCAGAAAGATTAGATAAAAATGAAGTTGTTTAACAAAATAAATACAGGTAATTTGCGCCTAGCAGATAATCGAAAACGGGTGGGAAAAATGTTATTTTATACAACCCTCGTTTTTTTTGTTATTAGCGCTTATAAAATCACCAAAATTACAATAACTGGTAAAATTGGCGATGTTTCTTTAAAAAAACAAACCCAAGAGTTATATGGAGGATGTCGTGTTATTAAAGCTAAGCGAGGTCTGATTTATGATCGCAATGGCAAACCCATTGTGGAAAATGTTGTTTCTTATTCGGTGAAAGCAATTCTTTCAAAAAGTTTTGTTAAGGGTGATAAAAAGCTTTATGCGCAAGAAAAAGATTTTTATAAGCTTGCTGGTATTTTAAATAAATATTGCGGCATCAAAAAAGGTAAAGCTATTAAAAGCATGGAGAAAGGAGCAGAAAATGGACTTTATCAAGTTGAGTTTGGAGCTAAGGGGCAAGGTTTAACATTAAATGATCGGCAAAAGATTCAACAAGAGCTTGATAAGCAAAATTTATTAGGCTTATTGTTTGATGAACATGCAAGTCGTCAGTATCCAAATGGCGAGTTTGCTTCACATTTGATTGGCTATACCAAATCAGATGAAAAGGAAGAAAATAAAATTTTTGGCGCATTTGGTTTGGAAAAAGCTTATGAAAATGTGCTAGCTGGAGAAGATGGAGAAGCTGTTTATGAGAAAAATTTAAGCGGCAATATCGTTCCAGGAACAGAAGTTGTTAAAAAAAGATCAGCAAATGGGAAAGATGTTTATACAACTCTTGATTTGCGCCTGCAAAACCGTTTAGAGACATTAATGGATAAAGTGCAAAATGAGCAAAAGCCAGAAAATATGACCGCTATTTTGATGACAGCAAAAACGGGTGAAGTTTTAGCAATATCGCAGCGTCCGTCTTTTAATCCTGATACAAAGCAAGGGTTAGCAGATAAGAAAATGAATTGGAAGAATATTCCTTTTCAGGATAATTATGAACCAGGTTCAACAATGAAAGTTATTACAACAGCTATTGCCCAAAATGAAGGAAAATTTCATCCAAATGATACTTACCCAGCAGGATTTCGAAAAATCTACGATACAGAGATTGGAGACTGGGATTATAACGATGAAAGAGTGGGTGTTCATTCAAAGACTTTTCTTCAAGGTTTAGCCGCTTCTAGTAATATTGGGATGACTTATTTAGAGGATAAAATCGGGGATAAATTATTTCATTTATATCAAGAACGTTTTGGTTTTGGGCAGTTTTTGGATAACGGCATTACTCAAGAGTCTTATGGAGTTTTGCCTGAGGTTGAAAACCCAGTTGATATGACGATGTCTTCTTATGGCCAAGGGATTAGTGTGACGGGAATGCAGATGATGCGAGCATTTAGTGCTGTGGGCAATGGTGGGGAGATGCTAGAGCCGCATGTTATCTTAAAAATTGTAAATTACAACACTAAGGCTGAAAGAAAAGTTGAAAAGGAAGTTGTAGGTTATCCAATTACTAAGGAAACAGCGCAAAAGACATGCGAGTATCTAACGCAAGTGGTTAAAGATCATGAATGGGGAGTTGGCTATAGTAAAAGTTTAAAGAAAGAACTATATGCTGCTAAAGGATATAATCTTTCTCCAAAAACCGGGACAGCTCAAGTTGCTCTTCCTAATGGTAGAGGATATATTGAGAGGAGATATTTGCACTCCATTGCGATTATTGCGCCAACAGAAGATCCTCAGTTTATTTTATATGTCACTATTAAATTTCCAGGATATCCTGATGATGTGGAAATGATGTCTAAAATTACCAATCCTTTATTAAAACAAGCATTAGATGCAGGAGTTACAGAGCCAAAAGAAGATAAAAAGATTAAAGCAATAGAAAAAGTGAAGGCGGCAAATTATAAAGGCAAAAGTCCACGAGATGCAGAAAATGAAGCAAGACATGATGTTTTGCAGCCAGTATTAGTTGGTGACGGGACAATTGTGAAAGAGCAATCTATTGCAGAAAAAACAAAGATTGAGCCTAATACCAAAATTATTTTTCGTGCTAATGGCAAAATGCAAATGCCTGATATTATTGGTTGGACGAAAAAAGATGTCAATACTTTAGCAAGCATGATGAAGATTGCTATTAAGTATTCAGGTAAAGGAGACGTTGTCGCTTCACAAAGTGTGGGATCATATCTTGACATTAAAGAAGGAGAACAAGTTAAAGTAAAATTGGGAAATTTAAAATGAGAGTGAAAAGATAATGTTAGAAAAGTATATTTTGCCTTTTATAGTCAGTTTTTTATTAGTTATATGTGTAATGCCGCGCTTTATTAAGTATTTTCAAATGAAAAAATTGGTACAGCCCACACTAGAAGATGTTAAGCAGCATGCTAAAAAGTTAGGAACGCCTACGATGGGTGGGGTTGTTTTTTTAGCGTCAGCTGCTTTAATGGCAACGCTCAGTGCTATTTGCCTGAGTTTGCTTACCATAAAATTTTTAGCTATTTTATTTGTTTTGCTTTTATACGGTTTATTGGGCTTTTTAGATGACTTTTTAAAGGTTTTCCGCAAACAAAATGAAGGCTTAAAACCAAAACAAAAATTTTGCGCTCAGATGGGAGGTGGGATTGTTTTTTTCTTGCTTTTATTATATGAAGGATTGCCGCTAAAGTTGAATTTATTTGGTTTAGCTAATGTTAATTTAGGTTGGTTTTATCTTGCTTTTGTAATTTTTTGGCTAGTGGGATTTTCTAATGCAGTAAACTTAACAGATGGCATTGATGGTTTGGTTGCCATTTTAGCCAGCATTTCGCTTATGAGCTACGGTGTGCTGGCTTGGGTAGAAAAACAGTATGATTTGCTAGTGTTAATTGTGGCATTAATTGGTGCGCTGCTAGGCTTTTTTATCTTTAATAAAAAACCTGCGAAAGTTTTTATGGGCGACGTCGGCTCTCTTACATTAGGCGCGGTGCTGGCCGCCATTTCAATTCAGTTGCACCAGGAATGGACGCTGCTGATAGTCGGGATCGTTTATGTTTTTGAAACGTTATCAGTTATGTTGCAAGTAACTTATTTTAAGTTAACTGGCGGAAAACGAATTTTTCGGATGACGCCGATTCATCATCATTTTGAATTAGGTGGTTTTAGTGGTAGTGGCAAACCATGGAGTGAGTGGCAAGTTGATTTTTTATTTTGGTTAGTTGGGTTAATTGGTGCGGTAGGGATACTTTGGTATATATTGTTTTAGAAATGTGATATGTTTTTTGTAGCATAAAAATAATTGATTGTGTACAAAAAGAGGGATAATGAAGAATAAAATTTACCTTGTGGAAGATGATCAAACTGTTCAGCAGATTACTTCAGAATATTTGGAGCGTTGGGGATATGAGTTATTTGTGGTAAAAGATTTTAAAAGTGTTTTAACAGAAGTCAGCGATTTTCAGCCGGATTTGATTTTGCTGGATATTTCTTTGCCTTATTTTAACGGTTATTATTGGTGTGAAGAGATCCGAAAAACTTCAACAGTACCGATTATTTTCTTATCATCTGCTGATGAGACCATGAATATGGTGATGGCGATGAATATGGGAGCGGATGATTTTATTGCCAAACCTTTTGATTTATCATTTTTGCTCGCAAAAGTGCAGGCGATTTTTCGTAGGGAGTACACTTTTAAGGAAAATGAACGACAGCTAACATACAAAAATTACACACTTTTGCCGATTGAGGCAGAGCTGCGTTTTAAAAATCTTTCTGTAAGATTGACGCAAAACGAGATAAAAATTTTAGGTTTGTTATTTACAACTCCGGAGCAAACAGTAGGTAAAGAAACGATTATCCGCGCGCTTTGGGAAAGTGAAGAATTTATCAGCGATAATTCGTTGGCGGTTACGATGACGCGTCTTCGCAAAAAATTAAATGCACATGGCTTTCCGTCATTGATTTATACGGTGAAAAGTGTTGGTTATATGGTGATTAGTTCAGATGAAAAATAAATGGAATTTTTGGCGAAAGTTAGCAAAAGAGGTTCGTTGGTATATTTTATTGTATTTTTCAACAATTTTTCTTGTTTTACTCACTTTTTTCTTGCATGATATTCCGCTGGAAGTTTACCAAGATCAGCTTCTTTTTACTTTGCTGTGCTTTGTAGGAATCATCGTTTTGACTTCTTTGAAGAACTGGCAAAAACATAGGCTAGTACAAAAATTATTACGGCAAAAAGTGAGCAATCCTTCTGTAAATCTTTTTGCCTCTTCTATGATTGAAGAAGATTACTTACAAATGCTAATGGCGATGGAAAAACAAACAAAGCAAGTAAAGCTAGTTGTGAAAGAGCAACAAAATGAATTAATGGACTTTTATACTTTATGGAGTCATCAAATTAAAACACCTCTGGCAGCTTTGGATTTGCTTATTCAGTATAAAAACTCTCCAATGAAAAAAGAAATGACCGAAGAAATTTTTAAAATTCAGCAGTATCTTGAAATGATGCTGCAAGTTTTGCGCTTATCAATAACAGAAGTTGATTTTGTTTTTAAAAAAGTTACTTTTTCTGAATTGGTAAAACCAGTTGTAAAGGAGTATATGAATTTCTTTATCCAAAAAAAGATTGAGTTATCTTTGAGTGATTTGGATGAAGAGATCATAACGGATAAAAAGTGGTTTCGTTTTATTCTCGAGCAAGTACTGTTTAATGCGATTAAATATACTAAAAACGGGAGAATTGCGATTACTTCGGATAAAAAAATTTTGCATATTATTGATACTGGTCAAGGAATTTTGCCCGAAGATTTGCCGAAAATTTTTGATAAAGGATACACGGGACTAAACGGACGAAGGCATCAAAAAGCAAGTGGTTTAGGACTTTATATCAGCAAAAAAGTTGCCGACAAGTTGGGATTAGATCTGTCTTTAACCTCAAAAATCGATATCGGGACAAATGTTGCAATCGATGCTCGTAAAGGTGGTGGGTGCAAATGAATTTGAATGATAAGCACACCATGACAAAACAGCAAGAGTTGCAACTATTCCAGAAAATGATGG
>JAIRNX010000090.1 GCA_031257815.1 Lactobacillales bacterium | reverse complement strand
CAGGCCGTCGTAAAAATGCAGTTGCTCGTGTGCGTTTAGTGCCGGGGAATGGAAAAATTACTGTCAATAAAAGGGATGTTGAAGATTATATCCCATATGCAAATCTTCGTCTGGTTATTAATCAGCCATTTGGTATTACAGAAACAACTGGTGCTTATGATGTTTTTGTAAATGTTCATGGCGGAGGTTATGCAGGTCAATCAGGAGCAATTCGTCATGGGATTGCACGTGCTTTGCTGCAAGTTGAGCCAGATTTTCGTTTAGCGCTTAAAAAAGCAGGTCTGCTTACTCGTGATGCGCGAATGGTTGAGCGTAAGAAACCAGGGCTTAAAAAAGCTCGTAAAGCTCCACAATTCAGTAAACGTTAAAATAATATTAATTGGTTGTATTTAAGACAAAAATAGTTATAATGGGTGAAGCGAGGATTAACTCGGGAATAAGTATGTAGGAGGTCTTTTTACAAATGGCAAAAGAACATTATGATCGTAGTAAACCGCACGTTAACATCGGAACAATCGGGCACGTTGACCATGGTAAAACAACTTTAACCGCAGCGATCACAGCAGTGCTAGCAAAACGTAGTGGTAAGGGGGAGGTGATGGATTATGCCTCCATCGATAATGCCCCAGAAGAGCGCGAACGTGGAATTACAATTAATACCTCTCATATAGAGTATGAAACGGAAAAACGTCACTATGCGCATATCGACGCGCCAGGACACGCAGATTATGTAAAAAATATGATTACCGGGGCTGCGCAAATGGATGGAGCTATTTTAGTTGTTGCAGCAACGGATGGTCCTATGCCACAAACTCGTGAGCATATTTTGTTATCTCGCCAGGTGGGTGTTGGGTACTTGATTGTTTTCTTGAACAAAGTTGATTTGGTTGACGATGAAGAATTATTGGAATTAGTTGAAATGGAAGTTCGTGATCTGTTGAGCGAATATGATTTTCCAGGAGACGATATTCCCGTAATTGCTGGTTCAGCTCTTAAAGCACTTGAAGGTGTTGCTGAATATGAAGAAAGAATCATGGAATTGATGAACACGGTAGATGAGTACATTCCTACTCCGGAACGTGATACTGATAAACCATTTTTGTTACCAGTTGAGGATGTGTTTTCAATCACTGGCCGTGGAACAGTTGCTTCTGGGCGTATCGATCGTGGAAAAGTGAACACTGGTGATGAAGTTGAAATTGTCGGAATTGCAGATGAAATTACAAAGGCTGTCGTTACGGGGATTGAAATGTTCCGTAAAACATTGGATTATGGGGAAGCTGGAGATAACGTTGGAGTGCTCTTGCGGGGAGTTCAACGTGATGAAATTCAACGTGGTCAAGTATTGGCAAAACCAGGTTCAATCACTCCTCACACGAAATTCAAAGGAGAAGTTTATGTATTGTCGAAAGAAGAAGGTGGACGTCATACGCCATTTTTTACAAACTATCGTCCGCAGTTTTATTTCCGCACAACTGATGTAACTGGAAATATTCAGTTGCCAGCAGATGTGGAAATGGTAATGCCAGGGGACAACGTGACAATTGATGTGGAATTAATCCATCCAATTGCTGTTGAACAAGGAACAACGTTCTCTATCCGTGAAGGTGGACGTACTGTTGGTTCGGGTATTGTTACTGAAATAAAAGAGTAAGAGATTTATTTTTAATAAAAATTAAGAGAAATGAGAGGCATAACTTTGTCTTTCTTTTTGCTGTTACAAATCAATTTTTTACGAAAATGTTAATAGAATAAATTCAACTGCATGTAATGAAATATAACATAATATGTGCGAAAACAAAAAGAAGTTGTAAGTTTTTAGAAAAAAGCTGGCAATTTCTTTTTTATATGTTAGAATTTGTGACATATAAGAACCTGTTAACAGGTTCTAAGAGATGACTCTTTTTAATTTTATTAATAAATAATGGAGGTTTTTTTATGATTTCAGGAAACATTGCATTTATTTTAATTTGTTCCAGTTTAGTTTTTTTAATGACACCGGCTTTAGCCTTTTTTTATGGCGGTTTGGAGCGGCGAAAGAATATTTTAAATACCATGATGATGGTAATTTGTACGATGGGCTTGGCAACGGTGTTATGGATTATCATAGGGTATAGTCTTTCGTTTGATGGCGATGGTTGTTTTATTGGTGGGTTAGGTCATTTGTTTTTACAGAAGGTAAGTGAAACTGGCAATTTACTTCATGGATTAAAAATTCCTGATGCATTATTTGCTGTGTTTCAGATGATGTTTGCTTTAATTACAACAGCTATTTTAACGGGTTCAGTTGTAGGACGGATGAAATTTTCGGCAATTTTTTTATTTATTGCAATTTGGTCGCTTCTTGTTTACTATCCTTTAGCGCATATGGTTTGGGGTGGCGGCTTTTTAGCGCAGATTGGTTCAATTGATTTTGCTGGCGGAAATGTTGTTCATATTTCTTCAGGAGTATCGGGTTTGGTGCTTGCTTATGTAGTTGGTAGACGTCGCGAGTATGAGCAGCTAGAGTATCGTCCGCATAATATTCCTTTTGTTGTTTTAGGAGCTGGCTTATTGTGGTTTGGCTGGACAGGCTTTAACGCTGGTTCCGCTCTTGCTTCTGATGGTTTGGCGATTCATGCATTTATCACAACTAACGCAGCAGCAGCAGCGGCTATGCTTTCGTGGATGTTGATTGAAAAGATATTGATTGGCAAACCTTCAGTGATTGGTGCTTGTACAGGTGGAGTGGTTGGTTTAGTAGCAATTACTCCAGGCGCTGGTTTTGTTTCTCTTGGCAGCTCTCTTTTGATTGGAGCTTTGGTTAGTTTGTTTTGTTATTATTTTATTTCGGTTGTTAAAGGAAAATTTGGTTTAGATGATGCGCTTGATGCTTTTGGTTGTCATGGTGTGGGCGGAATTTTTGGTGGAATTATGACGGGAATTTTCACCACTCCCACTCTTGCTTTAGATAGTGGTGCTGGTTTATTTTATGGAGAAACCAAATTATTTATTGCTCAGATATTAGCGATTTTATTTACATTGGTGTATACATCTGTAGCCAGTTTTGTGATTATTAAAGTTATTGCAATATTTATGCCAATTCGTGTTAGTGAGCGCGAGGAAGCGATAGGTATGGATGATACAGAACATGATGAAACGGCTTATCCAACGTTTATGGGACTTGATAGCTAATAAAGATTTGAGTAAAAATAAGGAGAAATTATGAAAAAAGTTGAAGCGATTATTCGTACTGATAAGTTAGAAGATTTGAAAAAAATTCTTGGTGAAAGCGAGAAAGTTCAAGGCCTTACAGTATCACAAGTGCTAGGTTTTGGCCATCAACTAGGGCACCCTGAATATCTTCGTGGTCAAAAAATTCTGACAACTTTATTAGCAAAGGTAAAGTTGGAGATTGTGGTTAAGGATCAATATGTTGATGAGTTAATTGATTTGATTATTGCTAAAGCTCGCACTGGTGAAGTTGGTGATGGTAAGATTTTTGTTATGCCAATTGATGAAGTTGTGCGTATTAGAACAGGTGAGAAGGGCAGTTCTGCTATTTAGTTCAATGCATATAAAACATGTTTTAAGAACCTGTTAACGATCTATAATCGCAGTTAGAAAGGAGAAAAATGGTTACAGAGAAAATGATTGCCCGCATTAATCAGTTAGCGCGCAAACAAAAATCAGAAGACTTAACTGCTGAAGAACGCGCAGAGCAGCAAAGATTGCGTAGATCATATTTAGACGCAATAAAAGAAAATTTACGTCATCATATTGAAGGTATCAAAGTAGTGAATGAAGAAGGAAATGATATTACTCCGGAGAAATTAACAGACAAAAGTAAATATTAATAAACAAAATCCCATTGCGGTAATTTTACTAGAAGTAAACTGTCATAACGGGATTTTTCTTTAACAGGTTCTAAGCATAAGCTTTTCTTAATTTTTTATCCGTCACAATAAATACATTACTCATAGCAACTGCAACAAGTGTTGCAACCAGCGCTTCGATAATCCCATTTGAAGTGACAACTCCAGCAATAAAAGTAATTACAGAAGAAATACCTAGTTTATCTCCAAAAAAGACGCTCATTAAACTTAGTACAAGGATGGTATTTGTTAAAGAGCCTACAAGTCCAGCAATGCCAAAGCCAAGTGTATGTTTGGTAGTGCCATTTTTCTTGAATAAAGCAACGATTAATGCTGGGAAAATGCCGATCAAAATACGTGGGAAGATAGCAATGATTACCGCTCTAAAATCCCCATGATCACTACCAGGAACGGGAACAAATGGTGAAAAAACAAAACTTGTTGGTGTAATAGTTGTCGTTGCTCGATACATACTTAGCAAGCCAAAAACTAAACCAAAGCATCCGCCATAGCGCCAACCTAAAAGAATAGAAGCAGTAATGACAGGAATATGCATGGTGGTAATGGCAAATGGTCCAATTTGAATAAAACCAAACGGTGCCCAAAATAAAATAAGCATAATAGCAAGTAAAATAGCTGAGTATACCATTTTTTGTGTACGATTTTCTGTTGTCATTTTTTAACTCTCCTTTATCTTCTCTAAAATATCCTTAATAGACGCAAGTGCGCCGCGTCCTTTTTCACCACATGCTAAAAGCGCATTTTTTGGTGGAACTTCCGTATAATGCAAAACTTCTTTTAAAACTTGTAGATTTTTTTGTTGAAGAGGATTTTCATACATTCGTGTATTCATTGCTGGAGCAATAATTTTTTTTGTCTTTTGCGGCAATGCCATCGCAATAGTTGAAAGTAAATCGTCAGCAATGCCATTAGCAATTTTACCAATAATATTGGCACTAGCAGGAGCAATTACAAAAACGTCAGCTAAAAGTGCCAGTTCAATATGATTTATTTTACGAACATCTGGCTTAGCAACTGTATCTAGATGCACAATGTTTTTAGACAATACTTGCATTGTTAAAGGTGTGATAAATGCTGTAGCGTTGCTAGTCATCACAACAAAAACTTCATGGCTTTGCTTTTTTAGATGACTAACTAAATCCGCAGCTTTATAAGCAGCAATGCTTCCTGTTACACCTAGCACAATATTCATTTAGCCGAAATCCTCTCTGTTATTTGCTTAAAAAGCAATGTAGCAATTTCTTCTTTGGTAAATGCTTCACGATATAAATCACTTTGCTTATTTAAAAGGTAGGCATGATGTTTATTTTCATTTATTTCTGTTAAATCATTAGCAATAAAAAAATCTGCTTTAGCGTTTTTCATGTTTTTTCTTGCCACGTTTAAAAGCTTACTTTGTGTTACAGATACTAAGAATTTAAAGCCTACTAGCAGTGTTTGTGGCTGTAATTTTTTAATTCTTTGAATTACTTTAGAATTGCTTTTTAAAATAGTTATTAAGGTTTTATTTGTTGAAGAGATTTTTTTATTTATTGCAGAAGTTTTACTACTTTTTGTTATTATTGTGAGCGCTTCATTAACAGATAATCCTTGATTTAATCTATCTTCTATTTTTTTAGCAAACTCTTCCTGTGAACAGGTCAAGGCTGGCGTGTAATCGCTCACAGCCATTGAGTGAATAACAGCATCAAAGTCTATTGTTGTTAGCTGCTGAGTTAACACTGTTAATAATTGCTCAGTATTAGTGATGAGAGATGTATTGATTCTAGAACTTTGTGGCGGTGGCATAGCATGTGTACTAGTGATAAACTCCACATAGCTGTTTTGCTGAGCAAAATAATCCGCAATGCTCACACCTAATTTGCCAGTAGAGTGGTTAGTAATACCACGAACGCTATCAATTGCCTCGGTAGTTCCTCCTGCAGTAATTAAAATTCGCATTTTTTCATTCCTTTAAAATACCTCCTTTAAGGATTATAGCAATTAGTTTTCATTTTTAATAATTTTTTTAGCGCATATAGGAGAATAGTCATTATTTGACTATTCTCTCCTCTCACCCCACCGTGCGTACGGTTTTCGTAACGGTAAGTTCAATTTTATACTAAACATTTACTTTTAGGTAGTACTCATCTATTGGTTACACTCGTTGTCATTATCCATGACATTGCTACTCGTGTGTAAGATTTACTCAAATATCCGTATTGATAAGTAACGGTTGGGTGAGTGCCTAACTTGATTAACGCTTTAATTCTAGTCTTAGAACCTGTTAACTTGTCTCCATATAGCACTTTTCATATAGTTTCATTATATTTTACAATTAATATCATTTGATAATTAGCCATCACATTGATAACCACATTTGTCAAACCAACCACCAATATCTTTCTTAGAAATCTCAT
>JAIRNX010000135.1 GCA_031257815.1 Lactobacillales bacterium | reverse complement strand
TCTTGTGAATTTACTCGTCAAGATGTAATAGTACGTATTTTATAACATTAAAGGTATAGGAAACGACAATTTAGCCTCGTTTCCTTTTTATGTTAAAATTAATCAAGATTTAGAGAGTAAGAGCATGTTAACAGACTCTTAGAACGTGTTAACTATCTCCATAATAGCAAAATTTTCGGCAATTTTTCGCTATTATGGAGATAGTAGACAGGCTCTTAGAAAGTTGAATAGTATGAAGGAATTTTACAAACCAACTTGGATGATAGAAACAATATTTCAATTGAAGCCTGAAATATTAAAAGCACATGGAATTAAAGCAGTGCTAGCTGATTTGGATAATACATTAATTGCTTGGAATAATCCTGATGGAACAGAAGAAGTGCGTACCTGGCTAGCAATGATGCAAAAAGCAGGGATTTTGGTAATGGTGGTTTCCAATAACAAAACTTCGCGGGTCAAAAGAGCAGTAGAGCCACTGGGAATTGATTTTGTTTCATGGTCTTTAAAGCCGTCGAGTCGTGGCATGAAAATTGCTAAACGTAAACTGGGTTTAAAAAAAGAAGCGTTAGTTATGGTTGGAGATCAGTTAATGACAGATATTTTGGCTGCTAATTTTGCGGGGATTCGTTCAATTTTAGTTAAGCCTTTGGTTCAATCCGATAGTTTAGTAACAAAGTTTAATCGCACATGCGAACGTTTTATTTTAAAAAAACTATCAATAAAGTATGGTATGACTTATAAGAACGTGTTAACGATCTCGGAGTGATGAATGATTTTGGCTATTTTTTCGTTAAAAAGCCTCGATTTAGCACCGCTAAACCTACGTTTTTTGCCTCAAACTACGAAAAAACAGCTCAAAAATTCATTTCACTAGAGATCATTAACACGTTCTAAGAAAGGAATTTATTGATGGCATTAGAAACAACAGAAGAAAAACTTCATTGCATTGGTTGTGGAGTTGTTATTCAAACAACAGATTCAAAAAAGTTGGGTTATATGCCATCAAAAACATTTAAGACGGCAGATGATGATAAAGAGGTCTATTGTCAACGTTGTTTTCGCTTACGTCATTATAATGAAATTCAAGATGTCTTCTTAACTGATGATGATTTTTTGCATTTATTAAATGAAATTGGCACAAAGAAAGCTTTGATTGTGAATGTGGTGGATATCTTTGATTTTAGTGGATCGCTTATTCCTGGTTTACATCGCTTTGTAGGAAAGAATCCGGTTTTACTTGTAGGTAATAAGAAAGATTTGCTACCTAAATCATTAAAGACATCTCGCTTGAAGCAATGGATGAAAGAGCGTGCTTATAAAGAAGGAATACGTCCGATCGATGTGCTTTTAACAAGTGCCAAGAAACCACAAGAAATGGAAGATTTGCTAAAAAAACTTGAAAAGTATCGTAAAGGCTTAGATGTTTATATCGTGGGAGTAACCAATGTTGGCAAATCCACTTTGATTAACGCTATTATAAAAAAAATAGTTGGGGTGCAAGAGTTAATCACGACTTCCCGTTTTCCAGGAACGACTTTAGATAAAATAGAAATTCCTTTAGCAGATGGAGCCACTCTTTTTGATACACCCGGCATTATTCATCGTCATCAGATGGCACATTTTCTTCATAAAAAGGATTTAAAAATTATTGCCCCGCAAAAGGAAATTAGGCCTAAAGTTTATCAGTTAAATTCTGAGCAGACTTTATTTTTAGGCGGCTTAGCTCGTTTTGATTTTGTTCAAGGGTGTCCTCAGAGTTTTGTGGTTTATGTAACAAATGATTTAGATATTCATCGAACCAAACTGATGAAAGCAGATGAATTTTATCAAAAGCATCTTGGAGGTTTGCTGCAACCACCTCGTTTAGAAAATTTGGCTGATTTTCCTAAATTGCATCGTTTTGAATTTTCCATCAAGCAGCCAACAGATATTGTTTTTGCAGGATTAGGGTGGATTTCAGTTAAAAAGAAAGCTGTTGTAGCGGGATATGCACCAGAAGGTGTCGATATAATTATGCGTAAGGCTTTGGTTTAAAATGGAGGCGTAAAAATGCAGCAAACACTTGCTTGGTTACAAACACAAACTTATGTAAAAAAACGTCATCAAATCGGAATTTTAGGTGGAAATTTTAATCCTGTTCATAATGGACATTTATTAATAGCAGATCAAGTGGCCCAGATACTAAGCTTAGATAAAGTAAAATTGATGCCAGAGGCTGTACCACCTCATCGAAATACAAAGCATACGATGCATACGATTTCTGTTAAACATCGTTTAAATATGATTAAGCTAGCTATTAAAGGCAATCCTCGTTTAGGAATAGAAAGAATCGAATTACAACTTGGCGGGATGAATTATACTTTTGATACCATTAAGAAGTTGAAAAAAAAGAATCCTGATGTAGACTATTTTTTTATTATCGGTGGAGATATGGTAGAGTATTTGCCACAATGGCATCAAGTTGAGGAATTAATGGAGTTAGTTCAGTTTGTAGGAGTTGGGCGTTTAGGTTATCCGAAAAAATCGTCGTTTCCTGTAATTTGGGTTGATGTACCTAAGATAGAAGTAAGCTCTACATACATTAGAAGATCGATTGGATTTGATAGTATTCCGAAGTATTTAATGCCGGATGAGGTTTATCAATATATTCAAGAGAAAGGTCTGTATCTTAATGGCAAGTGATATATATACGAAGTATACCGCATTTAAACAAGATGATCTTTTAGCAAAAATTCGTGCATCTGTAAGTGAAAAACGTTTTAATCATGTTTTAGCAGTTCAAAAAACAGCAGTTATTTTGGCTAAGCGCTTTGATGGCGATGTGGAAAAAGCAAGTATTGCCGGACTTATTCATGATTATGCTAAAGAGCGTTCAGATGAGGAATTGCTACGCGTGGTTTATGAAAACAATCTCGATAAAGAAATAATTGGCTTTGGCAATAATATTTGGCATGGTGTGGCAGGCACGATTTTAATTGAAGAAGAGTTGGGAGTTGTTGATACCGAGATTCTACAGGCTGTTTCTGTGCATACAACAGGGTCTAATAATATGTCTTTGCTGGATAAAATTCTTTATGTGGCGGATTTTATTGAACCAAATCGAAGGTTTCCAGGAGTTGAAAAAGCGCGTGAGTTGGCAGAAGTTGATCTGGATAAAACAGTGAAGTATGAAACAAAACATACCTTGCTCAGACTGGTAGAAAAAGAAATTAAAGTTTATCCAAAAACGATAGATACGTATAATAAATATGTGGCAAGTTAGAACCTGTTAACGATCTTTCTATTGATGAATTTTTTGAGAAATTTTTGTGCATTTCTAGGAAAAAAACGCAGGTTTAGCGATGCTAAATCGAGGCTTTTTGACGAAAAAAGGCAAAAAATTACCAAAAAAGTCGCAATTATGGAGATCGTTAACAAGTTCTTAGAGAGGTAGTTTAGTTTGGAGAGTAAGAAAATACTTGAAATTGCAGTACATGCTGCTGATAGTAGAAAAGCTGAAGAGATCGTTGCTTTAGATGTGCAAAAGGTAAGTTTACTGGCAGATTATTTTTTAATTATGCATGCAAATAGTAAGCGCCAAATTAATGCAATTGTTGAAGAAATAATTGAAAAAGAAGAAGAGGCCGGTGTTAAAATAAAAAGAGTAGAGGGCCAAAAAAGTGGCAGATGGGTTTTAATTGATATGGGAGATGTTGTTGTTCATGTTTTTCAAACGGAAGAACGTGCATTCTATAACTTGGAAAAACTTTGGGCAGATGCTTTACCAGTTAAACTTGAATTTTAGAAAAAGTAAAATCAGTAATTTTAAATTTGTATAATGCAAGAAATTGTAGTACGTTTAAGGTTGGCTTTTTATGATAGGGTAGAAACAAAAAAGTCAATTGAAAGGTAATTCCCATGACAAGTAGAATCCCATTTCAAGTGATTGAAAAAATTCGTGAGCAGGCTGATATAGTAAGTATTATTGGTCAGTATGTCCAACTTAGAAAAACAGGAAAAAATCACTTAGGTCTTTGCCCATTCCATTCAGAAAAGACGGCGTCCTTTACGGTTGTGGAAGACAAACAAATGTATTATTGCTTTGGTTGTGGTAAAGGTGGGAATGTTTTTAAATTTTTTCAAGATCTTGAAGATATTAACTTTTTAGAAGCAGTAAAAAAAGTAGTAGAGATTGAACAAATTCCTTTTACTTACGAGCTTAAAAATAGCCAAAAACAGCAAGATCCAGAAAGTTTTTCCTTGTTAAAGATGCATGAGAAGGCTGCAAAGCTGTATCATCATTTACTGCTTAATACTAAAGCGGGAACAAAAGCATTAGCATATCTTGAAAGCCGCGGTATTACTGAAGAGCTTATTGAAATATTCCAAATTGGTTTTGCTCCTGATGCACGTATTTTATTAGTCGAAGCATTTGAAAAAGATGGCTTTAATGAGGATGATTACCTTAATTGTGGTTTATTTACTATTCGTAAAAATGGTAATAAATTAGATCGCTTTTATAATCGTATTATGTTTCCTATTTGTAACGATAGCGGGAAAGTCATCGCTTTTTCTGGGCGTGTTCTTAAAGATACAGAAAATGATGCGAAGTATTTAAATTCTCCTGAGACCAAACTTTTTAATAAAAGTGAAAATTTATATAATTTTTATCTAGCAAGTAGTAACATTCGCAAAGCTAAAGAAGTTTTTTTATTTGAGGGTTTTATGGACGTGATTGCTGCTTGGTCTGTGGGCGTTCATAGTGGTGTAGCTTCCATGGGGACAAGTTTTACGAAAAATCAAATTACAAAACTTGCACGTTATGCTAATAATGTTGTTATAGCTTATGATGGCGATTATCCTGGTCAAAAATCTAAGAAAAAGGTTATTAATGAGCTTAAGGCGCAAACAGATTTAGGTATTCAAGTTTTAATATTACCAAAAAAGCTTGATCCGGATGAGTATGTACGTAAATATGGTAAAAAGGCTTTTTATGAACTTGCCAAGCACAGTCGAAGTTCTGTTTTTGAATTTAGAAAGCATTACCTTAAGAAAGATAAAAATCTAGCAAATGAAATGGAGAAGATTGCCTATATCAATGAGCTTTTAGAAGAGTTAGCGCAAGTAACTTCAGAGCTTGAACAAGAGGTTTATTTAAACAAAATAGTTCAGGAATTTCCTGAGCTAACGCTTGAAACTCTTCGCAGACAGCTAAACTTAATTAAATCAGAACAATGTAAGCAAGTCGTGCCTTTGAAAAAAGTTAAACAAGTTGTAAAAGTAAAAC
>JAIRNX010000068.1 GCA_031257815.1 Lactobacillales bacterium | reverse complement strand
AGGCCTCATCCACAGCATTATCGACGATTTCATAAACCAAATGATGAAGGCCGCGACTATCTGTTGCTCCAATATACATTCCTGGACGTTTACGAACAGCATCAAGTCCTTTAAGCACTTGGATCGCATCATCATCATACTTTGCAATCTGCTTTCTTACCAAAATTTTTCATCCTCTTCTTTACTAATGCCCTTATCATACGGCAAAAAATAAAAAATTGTAACTAGCTGTGATTGGTTAAATACTTCTTAGTTTTATTTAAAAAACAGAATGCTTATCACCAATCGTTAAAAATCATTAACAAACCCCTAGAAATTTATAAAAATAAGTTTGATCTAGAGATTGTAAAATAAACTATACAAATTCTTATATTTTTAAACAAAAACAAATTCAAACTGCCTAAATAAGGGGAATATTTTCCACATTTGTATTTTGGGTAAAAAACTTACTTATACTTGTATTAGCGTGTATAAGTAAAAAATAAAAAACTATAGGGGGATTTATAATTTATGAAAAGCAAATATTTTTCAAAAAAAATAATTTTATTTACAGCAACACTTGTAATGACAGGTTTTACAGCAATAGTAGGTACTGAGGAAGTATCAGCAAAAGTTAGTAGTGAGGAACTAAAAGAAATAGTTCAATTGAATAAGTCCGCTACTCTAGCTTTAAGATTTGAGTGTAATAACGAAAATGTTTTTATAGATGATCTTTTTGGAAATAATTTTTATCTTCGTAAGGGCGATGTTATTGCTTTGGGAGAAAAATTAAATGAAAAATTTCTTAATGGTTGTCACAAAGTATCTATTACAAGGATATCAGATGGGGAAAGCGGAGATATTGCAATTTCGTCTTTTCAATGGAATATGACTAAAACATCTGAAGAAGTTATTGAGGTTGATGGTGTAAATTATAGACGTGTGTCTATAGTAGAACTTGATTCTTATTATGAAAACCATAATGATCTTTCTCCTGTTATGTTTCTTGATGAAGGTAGTAAAGCCTACATTAGAGCAGATTTAAGATTTTAGGAAATCATGTCAAAAGTATGTTTTAAATAATACACGCGCAAAAAAATAGAAATTAAAAAACTGCAAAGTAGCAAAATCCAATATTGGACGACTACTTTGCAGTTTTTTTATTTTTCTTAAAATTTAATGAATATAGTTTAGCATCTTGAGAGAATAAAAGAAACTTGCAAGGGGTGGTTTTTAATGAAATATCTAAATAAATACAACTTATCACCAAAAGAAGAAGTTTTTATGATTAAGAAAAATATAATTGAATTGATATACAATGCAGGGCAATTTGAAGCGTTGAATACAACAAAATTACAAACAGAAGAAATTATTAAATATAATCAGGTAAACAATGTTCCTGTAAACGAAGTACTAACAATTGTGAATTTGAAAAAAGGATTTGCGCTGATCGAAAAATTTACTCAAAACGATATATTTAAATTTGCAAGATCTGTAAATAAATTAGTTGCTGCAGAAGATGCACTTAAACCTGGAGAAATGCGTACGGGCAATGTACAAGTACCGACAAAAACACAATTATACATCCCGTCGATCCCCTTATTAAAAGAAGTTGAAGATTATTTTTTAAATTTACCATTAAAAATATCATCGTCTTCGGCAACCAATGCTGCTTTAGAAGCGTTTTTATATATAACTAAAAAACAGCTATTTTGGGATGGTAACAAATGTACAGCGCTTATTGCGACAAATAAAATTTTATTTGAAGCAAATGCAGGGATTTTTTCGATTCCAGAAGTGATGTTGGTAGAATTTAACAAATTATTAAGCAATTACTATGATGGTAGCGAAATTGAAAAAGAGATACTTAAGCAATTTTTATATGAAAAGACAATTTTTGGTATTGATTATAAATAACAGGTTCTAAGTTTGTTCGTCGATACAATTACATATTTCTTCATATTTTATATTGACTGATAATTAGGCACATTGCTATACTTCTTCATGTTTATTAATAATGTAAATTAATTATAGAGTTTTTTTATGAAGGAAAGTGTGGTGAAATGATGTCTATTATTGAGCTAAAGGAAATCACTAAAGTTTTTGAAGGACGCTTAGGAAATATTAAAGCTCTTGATAAAGTGGATCTCAATATTCAAAAAGGAGATATTTATGGAATCATTGGTTATTCTGGTGCAGGAAAAAGTACATTAGTTCGTTTATTTAATGGATTAGAGACAGCTAGTAGCGGAACATTAAAGGTTTTAGAAAAAGAAATATCCAAGCTAAAGAGAAAAGAATTGCATGCATTTCGCCAAAAAGTGGGAATGATTTTTCAGCACTTTAATCTTTTGTGGTCAAAAACAGTGTTAGAAAATGTTGAATTACCGTTAAAATTTGCAAATGTTTCTAAGATTAAACGTAGACAGCGAGCACAAGAATTGGTTAATTTAGTTGGCTTAACGAAACGTGAAGATCATTATCCAAGTCAGCTTTCAGGCGGGCAAAAGCAAAGAGTTGGAATAGCTCGCGCTTTAGCTAACAATCCTGAAATTTTACTAAGCGATGAATCAACAAGTGCACTTGATCCACAAACAACAGATGAAATTTTGGATTTATTACTGGATTTAAATCGCAAATTAGGTTTAACAATTGTATTAATTACGCACGAGATGCATGTCATTCGCAGAATTGCCAATAAAGTGGCCGTGATGGAAAAAGGACGTGTGATTGAACAAGGAGAAGTAGTCAAGTTGTTTAATCATCCAAAAACTAAAACCGCGCGAAAGTTTGTCCAGCAGGATATAGATCCTAAAAGTGAAGAAACAAACGAATTTGTTACAAAAGTTTTGCAAAAAGATCCAACAGTTCGCTTAACGGAATTAATTTTTAATGGTAATACAGGACCAGAGCCGATTATAACGCATGTGATTCGTAAATTTAAAGTCGATATCAATGTTTTGCACGGCAATTTAAAGCATACAAATACAGGTGTTTTGGGGACATTAAGCGTGATTTTAACTGGAGAAGAAGTTAAGCAAACCGTTGCTTTTTTAAAATCTTTAGGCGTTGGAGTGGAGGTGAGTGCTTTTGACCAGCAAACATAACTTTATTGATACGTTTTTTAATTTTTCGCAAGTAAGTTGGGAAAGCATGCAACAAAGTACGAAGGACACTCTTTATATGGAATTTGTTTCGATGATCTTTACAGTTATTTTTGGGTTTATTATTGGTCTTATGTTATTTTTACTTTCGAGGCGATCTGAAGTACTATCTAAAACTATTTACGCCATCCTTTCAGTAATTAGTAATATTTTTCGTTCAATCCCTTTTGTGGTTTTGATTGTTTTATTTATTCCGGCAATGAGTTTAGTATTTGGCGGTTTTATTGGGGCAGGTCCAGCAGTTTTGCCATTAACAGTATCTGCTGCACCACTTTATGCACGAATGGTTGAAATGGCTTTTCGGGAAGTAGATAAAGGAGTACTTGAAGCAGCAGATGCAATGGGAGCTAGTAGTTGGCAAAAAATTTTTCAAGTTTTAATTCCAGAAAGTTTGCCCGCATTAATCTCTGGGTTAAGCATTACAGCAGTGTCAATGATTGGCTATACAGCTATGGCTTCTGTTGTTGGCGGTGGAGGTCTTGGTAGTTTAGCTATCCAAGAAGGGTACTCGCGCAATAATTACACCGTTACGATGGTTGCAACAGTAATCATTTTAATAATTGTTTTTATTTTGCAGTTTATTGGTGATTTATTAGTAAAAAAAGTTGATAAGAGAAAATGAAATGGACGGTGCATCAAATGAAAAAAAATATTTTATTACTTTTATCGTTGGTATTAATTTTATTGGTCGTAGTTGTTTGCAGAGATTCACAAAAGAAAAGTGTTAGCGATAATAAAACAATTACAGTTGCCGCGTCTCCAACACCACATGCAGTAATTTTAGAACATGTCGCTCCTTTACTTGAAAAAAAGGGATACAAATTAGTTGTTAAAAAACTTGATGATTTTACTATGCCTAATAAAGCATTAGCAAGCGGAGATGTAGATGCCAACTATTTTCAACATGTTCCGTTTTTAGAGAAAGCTGTAAAGGAAAATAATTATAAATTTTCCATCGCTTGTGCTGTTCACCTTGAACCGATGGGATTATATTCAAAAAAAGTTAAAAGCATTCGCGATTTAAAAGATGGAGCAACAGTTGTAGTGTCTGATTCAGTTGCTGACTGGGGGCGAGTGATTTCGATTTTAAAACAAGCTAAGCTAGTTGAAGTTAAAAAGGGAACAGATTTAGAAAATGCTACTTTTGACGATATTTCCAAAAATCCAAAACATTTAAAATTCCTTCATAATGTTAAACCTGA
>JAIRNX010000099.1 GCA_031257815.1 Lactobacillales bacterium | reverse complement strand
TTGACACTTTTTTGTCAAAAATCCTCGAAATAGCACCACTATTTCTGCGTTTTTTTCCGCAAATTGCCTAAAAATTAACCAAAAATTTCATCAATAGCGAGATCGTTAACAGGCTCTTACAACGTAAAAAGCAAAGAAGAAGTCCACCGAATAGTTGAGTTAGCGAAAAAAGCTGGTGCCAAAATTCTAAAAGAACCTCAAGATGTTTTTTGGGGCGGGTATCACGCTTATTTTTCCGATCCCGATGGTTATTGTTGGGAAATAGCGTATGGCCCAGATTTCAAATACGACGAAAATAATATGCTTATTTTTTAAAGATTTTAAACGGAGGTAATTTTTCATGGATTATGAAATTGTAAGTTTAAGCGAAAAAACGCTGGTTAGTTTAGAACCAACACGGTTAAAAAACAACGATCCAAAAATCTCAAATAAAATTGAGTTTGTCTGGCACAATTTTTCTGAAAAACACGAGGAAATCAAAGAAAAATCCACAAACAAACCAATTTGTATCTATTCAAATTATGAAAGTGATAAAACAGGTTTTTATGATTGTTCGGTTGGCTATGAAGTCCCTGAGAACATCACAACTCCCGAAGGCTGGGTTTCAAAAATAATTCCTGCTGGAAAGTACGCAAAATTTGTTGTAAAAGGAAAAATGGTCAAAGAAATCTCTAAATTTTGGCAAAATCTTTGGAAAATGGATTTGCCAAGAAAATTTGAATGTGACTTTGAAGAATGCCAGAATATGGACATGTTAAATGGGGAAACACATGTTTTCATTCGATTGAAATAAAATTACTGAGGAGAGTTTAAGACTATATGTTTTTGCCAATATCTATAGACGATTTTTTAAAAAGCTATAAGGAAAATAATCCAAAAGAGGATATTGACAATCTTCGCAACGGTTTGGCCGCAACAGTACAAGAGAAGAAAGACGGAGCAATCTGTGACCAATGCAAACAGCCGATGCAAACAGCCGATTCGGGCTGTTGGAACTGCAATTGTAGGATGGAATGGCTGCTTTATCTGTATTTCTGGAGAAGCCGATAATTCAGAAGATTATGAGATTGAGAACGTATGTTTTTAATTTATAAATTAAAAAAGAAGGGGGAAAAATAGTGCTTGAAGAAAATTTTCAAAAAATTATTGAAATGATAGAGAAACGCAGAGATATGGTATATCACAAAATAACTGAACAGCAAATTTTGCTATATTTGGAAATTGGTCAGTTTTTGTTTGAAATAAAAGCCAGTAGCGGATATGGTGCAAAAGTTATAGATAAAGCTGCGAAATGGATGAAAGACAATTATCCTGCGGCAAAAAATTATAACCGTAGAAACCTTTATAGAATGGTTGAATTTTACGAAACTTATAAAGATAGTAGTGAACTATTAAAATTAACCACTCAGCTGTCTTGGAGTAATAATTTGCTTATTCTAGACGGAACAAAAGATAATCAAGAACGAGAATTTTACTTAAAATTATCTATTAAAGAAAGATATTCAAAAAGAGAATTAGATAGACAGTTAGACTCGGCTTATTACCAAAGATATCTAATTGCTCCTGATAAAAACTTGTTGTTGCCAAGCACCACTAAAACCATTGATGAAGACGATTATCCAAACACTAAAATTTTAGATTTGTATAGTTTAGAATTTCTAGACCTACCGAATAATTATTCAGAGAAAGATTTTAAAAATGAAATTATAAAAAATATGAAGAACTTTATACTTGAAGTTGGTAAGAATTTTACTTTTATTGAAGAAGAGTATCGAGTTCAAGTTGGAAAACAGGACTTTTTCATCGACCTTTTGTTTTTTAGCCGAGAATTATCATGCTTAGTGGCGTTTGAGTTGAAAATTGGAAAATATAAAGCTGAGTACGCAAGCAAGATGGCTTTATACTTAGAAGCGTTAGATAGAGATGTTAAGCGAAAAGAAGAAAACCCAAGCGTTGGTATAATTCTTTGCACTTCAAAAGATGATGCAGTTGTTGAATATTCTATGAGCAAAAGTATGTCACAAACTTTAGTTTCAGAATATAAACTAAAATTGATTGACAGAAAACTACTTGAAAACAAATTAAAGCAAGTCAAAGAATTGCTAGAAAATGAAAAAGACGATGAAAAATAGATTGTGTATCCGCGGATACACAATTGCGAAAACGGCGTAAATAAGCTATTCCAGATAAATCGTTACAAAAATGCACCCACCCCGTTTTGTGTCAAAATAAAATAATCTCGAGATCTTTTCAATAATCTCGTTTCTTGATTTCATAGTTAACTTTTTGACACCACCTTTTTTATTTTTCTAGTTAGTTGGCTCACATCAAGTGTAACTGTACACACGTTTGGCGTGGGAAAGTTTGGGTAGAAAAGATTTTTTATTAATAATATGGTAAAATTATTTATTGATAAGTATTTTTTTTACGATGGAGGTAGTAGAAGGAGCGATACGTATGTTACGTAGCCAATTTGAACAACAACTGATTAAGTTACATCGTCAGTTTTATGATATGGGAAATCAAGTTTCTGAAGCAATAAACAAAGCAGTGTCTTCGTTTATCGAGCATAATCGCAAACTTGCACAAGAAGTTATTGATCATGATTTCGATATAAATGAATTGGAAATTAAACTCGAGCAAAAATCTTTTGAATTGATTGCTTTACAGCAACCAGTAACCACTGATTTGCGTGTGATCATCACGATTATGAAGGCAAGTGGTGATTTGGAGCATATGGGAGATCATGCGGTTTCGATTGCGAAGTCAACTATTCAGGTTAAGGGAGAAACTCGGATTTTAAAAATTGAAGGTGAGATTTCTAAGATGAGCATGCAAGTGCAAAAAATGATGGATGCTGTGTTGACGGCTTATATTGAACATGATGCAAAGAAAGCAGAAGAGATTTCTCGGTGGGATAAAGTAGTTAACAATTATTATAGTAGCATCTATGATCATTCAATTTATGAAATGCAAGAAAATTCTGAGACAATTGTTTCAGGCAATGATTATTTAAAAGTTGCTGGCTTTTTGGAGCGCATCGGAGATTATGTAACTAATATTTGTGAGTGGATTGTTTATTTGCAGACAGGAAAAATTTCAGAATTAAGCTCGGTAAATGATTGATTTAGTTTTTAAGGGGGAATTATAGTGAAAAATTTAAAAAAATTTATTTTGGCATTTTTGGCGGTAATTACGTTGTTAACCGTTAGTAATGCTGTTTATGCTGATCCGAATGATTGGGAATGGGATGATGATGATGAACATCTGCTTTCCCACGTTATAGTAGATACTTATCATCAACATATTAACTCATTCCCCATTACAAAATTTAAAATCCCGTTAACTGAAGGTATGCGCACAAATATAAGTCAATATCTGGGAGTGAGTAGAACGGAATTTTCAAATCTTCATCATCTTGTAGTTACATTGAATGAAGATTCTGGTAATGTAGGCCGTGAAAGTAGGGAAATGCTACTTAGACCACAGCAAGTATTTTTTAATCAAATCCCTGAAGTATTTGCCACTTATTCGACAACAGATGTGAGAGTTTATGTTGCCAATGATGATAATGAACCAATTCTTAACCATTTTCCAACTCCTCATACAACAGCGACTCCCCATACTGATTTTGATATTGGTGCTTTTGTAAATATCGATGCAAGAGTTTTTAGTTTGGGGCAAGTTGCGGATCTTGTGCGTTATGATCGAGAATATGTAAATTACCATCCGGTGTTATCTACGCCACATGATGAAAATGATCGAGAATTGCCAGAGAGAACTCATTGGACTTTTGGAAGATCTCCTAATAATTGTCATCTTCATTTTCAAAGTGATGATCAACCTCGTGCAGTACTATCATTTGTTAACTTTAATGGCGGACCAGTGGGCACAATTAACGGAAGGGGTGCAACTGGCTTAACGCCTGTATCTAATGTGCTTACTTTAAATATATTAACTCCTTTGGGGACTGGAGATTATATTAATGATTCAATAGAACCTTCCTTGTCAAGAGATATGTCTATGCAGGAAAAGTGGAAAACTATTTTTCTGAATTTATTCCGTCGTAATAATATTTCCGCCGAAGTAATGCATCATTTGTTAGGTTTTTCAGTAGCTGAGCTTGAAGATCAGCCTTTGGCTATTACTCCTGCACCATTGCGCGGAGCAAGTCCCTCCTTTGCTGTTGCAACGCCAGTGATTCAAAGCCCTGTTAGTCAGTCTACTTCAACTGTCGTAACTCCATCACGACGTCCAATATCAACACTAAATCCATCATCATGGTCGATGTCTTCAGGAGTACCGTCACTTGATGAAGAGACACTTGAGGTATTTAGGTTATATAATCACAATAATGGCATGCATCACTATACGATGAGTAGAGGAGAAGTTGTTTTTTTAGCATCCCTTGGCTGGCGTGATGAAGGTGTTGCTTTTAGATGCAGCGCTGGTGGCGTGCCCGTTTATCGACTGTATAATCCAAATAGTGGGATTCATCACTTCACGATCAACGCTAATGAAAAAGATGCTTTAGTTCTCGCAGGTTGGCAGTATGAAGATATAGCTTGGTATGCACAACTTGCAGGAATTGTCCCTGTTTACCGTATATATAATCCGACAAATGGCGAACATGTTTGGACAACAAATCCTGCTGAGGTTGAAAATGCTGTGGCTCATGGTTGGAGTGATGAAGGCATTGCTTGGTATATTATGTAAGTTAGATGAAAGGTGAATTTATCAGCAAGAACCTGTTAATTTGTCTTTATAATGGCGAAATTTTTCAAAAATTTCATCCATAGAGAGATCGTTAACAGGTTCTTAGAGCGAAGAAAACATACAACATGTTTGTTGTTGAATTACTACCTTTATTTGATTGGTCTGATTGCGTATACTCCAGGTTTTAGCTTTATTGAGCCCTCAAAAATAAAAGTGGCAGATTTACCAAAAATGTTCCCAAGTTTTGTTAAAGTTAGCTCATTTTGTAAATTTCGTGAATGTTCGCATGCATATAAACCAAGCTGTGAAGTTAAATAAAGTTGAGCAAGATCAAATTGCTTTATCTCGTTACGAAAATTATTTACAATTTTTAGGTGAAATCAGAGGTCAACGTCTCGAGTAAAAAGGAAAATAAAAAATGAAAATCGCTCCTTCAATTTTAAGTGCTGACTTTGCCAATCTAGAACGAGATATTAATTTAGTTGAAAAAAATGGAGCAAGCTATCTTCATGTCGATATTATGGATGGCCATTTTGTGCCCAATATCACAATGGGAGCAAATATTGTGCAAGCAATTCGACCGATCACCAAATTACCTTTAGATGTTCATTTAATGGTGGAAAAGCCCGAGCAGTTTATTGAAAGTTTCGCCAACGCTGGAGCAGATATTATTTCTGTCCATATCGAAGCTACTGCTCATATCCACGCAGTATTGCAAAAAATTAAAAATTTTAATAAAAAAACTGGAATCGTAATTAATCCAGGTACGCCAACAAATACTATACAACCAGTACTGACTTTAGTAGATCAAGTTTTGATAATGACTGTTAATCCTGGCTTTGGTGGGCAAAAATTTTTACCAGAGACTTTAACAAAAATTACAGAAATCGCCGCAATCAAAAAAAATAATAACTATTCTTTTGGAATCGAGGTAGATGGCGGCATAAATGAATATACGATTGGACAAGCCAAAAATGCCGGTGCAAATATCTTTGTTGCAGGTTCTTTCATTTATAATTCTGCTGATCCTGCTAAAAAAATGAAGATCTTACGTACTAGCATAAAGGATAAATTGTGAAAAATGTGGTATATACTAGACCTTCTTATTAATTTATGAAAATAATTCAGGCGCATATTGAACTTCATCAATGATTATTGGCAGCTGATATTGTTGAAAAAACAATTTGGGATCATTTTTTGCCAACTTGATGCGCTCCAGTGATCAATATTGCTTCAAAAAAGCTATTCATTTTTAAAAATTTTCGTTCTAAATTACGTCTAATATATGTCATTAATATCGCCTAATCATAAATTTCAGACGTGTTATTCCCTTTTTCGCTCCGCGGCAATTACGGTTTGTTCCATTAACATAGCGCGGGTCATCGGCCCTACCCCACCTGGAACGGGAGTGATAAAACTAGCGACTTGAGCCACTTCTTCTGTTTTAACGTCTCCGACAAGCTTGCCATTTTCTAAACGATTCATTCCGACATCAATGACAACTGCTCCCTTTTTAACAAATTCTTCAGTCACAAAATGAGCACGTCCAATCGCTACAACTAAAACATCAGCTCGCTTAGCAATTGCTGGTAAATTCTGTGTTTTTGAATGCGCCACTGTTACAGTAGCATTAGCCATCGTTAAAAGAGTAGCCATTGGCTTGCCAACAATATTAGAACGACCGATCACCACCGCTTCTTTTCCTGCTAGATCAATCTTATACTCTTCAAACATGCGCATAATGCCAAAAGGTGTGCAAGGAATCATCAATGGATCTCCCATAAATAAACGCCCCATATTAACCGGATGAAAACCATCGACATCTTTTTGAGGATCAATAGCTAGTGTTATCACCTCTTCATCAATATGTTTGGGCAAAGGTAGTTGCACCAATAATCCATGAATTTTTTCATCTTTGTTATAAGACTTCACTTTTTTTAATAACTCAGCTTGGGAGATTCTTGCAGGAACACGATCAATAATAGAATGAAATCCTAAAGATTTTGCATCTTGTTCTTTACCGCGAACATAGATTTGACTGGCTGGGTTTTCTCCTACTAAAATCACTGCCAAGCCAGGTGGTATACCTTTGTTTTTTAAGTTTGCTACTCGTTGTTTAAGTGCTTCTTTTGTTTTTGTAGCTAAAACTTTACCGTCAATTATTGTGGTCAATTTTTTGTTCCTTTCTTTTAAGAAGTCTCAAATCACTTCTTACATTTTTTTCCTTGTCTTAAGAAAAAAATTTAAACGAATTCTCGTTATACCCTAGTTTCTTAAGGAGGTCCAATAAAGATCCTAATCCTATAAATTGTTTTTTCTTCATTTTTTCATATTCACAGTTATAAATTTTCGCAAACCATTTTCACGCTTTTAATATTTTAAAAAGGGACAGGATTATCTTCGCGATAAGCAATTGGCAAAAATTTATTGTAATTTTTTTTGAAAATAATTTTTGCCATACCGCGTTTGCCTGTTCGATTTTTTTGTAAATCGACTTCCATCGTAGCTGTGTCTTCATCTAAATAAGCATCATTTTCATTTCTTTCATCGCCTTCTTGACGATAGTAATCATCGCGATATAAAAACATGACAATGTCTGCATCTTGCTCAATTGAACCTGATTCACGCAAGTCTGACAAAATTGGCCGCTTATTTTCCCGTGCTTCAACACCACGTGAAAGTTGACTTAAAGCAATAACTGGGCAATTTAATTCTTTAGCTAATTTTTTAAGCTCTCTTGATATTTCAGATACTTGTTGTTGACGAGATTCGCGTCCGCTGCCTTCAATCAACTGCAAATAGTCAATTACAACTAAGCTTAATTGTCCTTTTTCTTTAGCTAACTTGCGGCATTTAGCTCTAATGGACGGAACTTTAATTCCGGGAGTATCATCAATAAAAATTTGCGTATTTGATAATTGTCCCATCGCCATCACTAACTTTTCCCATTCTTCTTCATTAAGTTGTCCTGTTCTTAAATGTCCTGAGTCAATCAAACCTTCAGCACAAAGCATCCGATTAACCAAATCAACAGCACTCATTTCAAGCGAAAAAATAGCAATTCTTTTGTCTGTTTTCGTTCCAACATTTTGGGCAATATTTAAAGCAAAAGCTGATTTTCCCATACCAGGACGGGCAGCTAAGATAATCAGTTGATCAGATTGAAATCCTGCGGTCATTTTATCTAATTCCGGAAAACCTGTTGCTAGACCAGTAACAACATCGTTATTTTTAGCATTTTCTTCAATCTGAAACATACTTTCGCCAAGAATTTCAGCAATAGCTTGAAAATCTTTTTGATTAGTATCTTGT
>JAIRNX010000048.1 GCA_031257815.1 Lactobacillales bacterium | reverse complement strand
CCGCCGCCATCATTTGAGCTACCCATTTTAGAAAGGGTGATATAAATCAGTGCTAAGGCAAGACCGATAGCTCCTAAACCAATCAGTGTTAACTCTTTAATCACTGAAATTACAAAGCCGAGAATAAAGAATGGCCACACTTCTTTAGTAGCCATCATGTTAATAACCAAAGCATATCCAACAGCTACAACCATACCTCCGCCAATTCCCATGCCGTCACTTAGCCACTCAGGCATAGATTCTAAAGCACTTCTAACACTTGTTGCGGGAATGAATAATAAAGCAGCCGCAGGAATTGCAATTCTTAAACCTTGTAAACCAATACCAACTACATGCCAAAGTTCAACAGCTTTCATATCTCCCTTTTCAGCAGCGTTATCCATTGCATGAACTAATGGAACCGCCAAAGTTCGCACGATCATTGTTAAAAACAAACCGGCCACAGCTAAAGGGATCGCCACGGCAATCGCACTGGCGACCCCTTTTTGCCCTTGATCACCTAAAACTAAAATAATGGCTGAAGCCACAGAGGCTAAAGCTGCATCTGGCGCTACAGCAGCGCCGATATTAGCCCAACCTAAAGCAATCATCTGCAAAGTTCCGCCCAAAATAATACATTCAGGCAAATGACCTGTCCCCAAGCCAATCAATGTACATGCTACCAAGGGTTGGTGAAACTGAAATTCATCCAAAATCCCTTCTATTCCCGCTAAAAAAGCAACAATAATTACTAAAAATCCTGAAACAATAGAAATAGACATGATACCCCTCCTTTTTGAAAATTAATTTTCGCCTAATTCTTTTTTGGCTTTTTCAAGCAATTCATTCATATTTCCTCTAGAGTCATTAGGAACTTTACGCACATCAAATTTAACACCTAACTGCGCTAACTCTTCAAAGCTTTTTACATCATCTGTACCCATGGACAAAACTTTATTAACCACAACTTTACCAACGGAGTGCGCCATTGAGCCGATATTTAGCTCTTTAATATCGACTCCGCCTTTAATGGCTCGTAAAGCGTCTTGTGGTGTTTCAAATAATAATAAAGCCTTGGTATTGCCAAAGCGCGGATCTTTTGCTACTTGGATCATCTTATCAATCGGAACAACATTTGCTTTAATACCTGGAGGAGCTGCCTGTTCAATTAATTTTTTGCGCAAGTCATCTTTAGCCACTTCATCAGAGACAACAATGATGCGTGTAGGTGTGACAGCTTTCGACCAAGCTGTGGCCACTTGTCCGTGGAGTAAGCGCGAATCAATCCGAGCTAGAACATACTTGATATGACCATCACCTAAAACTGTTCCTTCGGGAAGAGCACCACTGGTTTGTGTTGTTGCTGGGGTTGAAGTTGTTTCTGCAGGTTGCAACTCTTCTGGTTTAACACGCACACCATCTCTACCTTCTTTAATAATATTAGCAGCTACCTCATGGACGCGCGCTGCTGCATTGAAACGCTCAGTATATGCTTGGATTAGCATGGGCAGATTTAAGCCCGCAATAATTGCCATTTTTTCTTTATTTTTTTCAAAGATGCTATTTGCTTGATTAAAAGGTGATCCTCCCCATAAATCAACAAGGAATAAAATTTCGTCTTCTGGATCAAAAGTGGCCATTGCTTTTTTTAATTTGCCGCGCAAATCTTCTGGCCCTTCACTGGGCATAAAAGTTACGGAGTAAACTTTTTCTTGTTCGCCAAAAATCATTGAACCAGACTGCTTGATACCATTAGCAAATTCACCGTGGCTAGCGATAACAATTCCGATGCTCATACTCTATCCTCCTTGTTCATTTAATAAAATCTTATCAACATAAAATAATACCACAGCTAGTATAACGAAAAGGTTTTCAAAAAAGAAATAATAAGATTTTCCTTGAAAGCTGTTTATTGCAAAATTTAAAAAGATATGGAATTCTATATATAGGAGATTTTATTTTCAAGAGGGATAGGTATTGGAGGCTAATATTGAAAACAGAAATATCTATTGGGGAAATCTTTGGCAAGCTTCGTTCTGAGCGGAGTAATAAACAAAATTATTTTGTTCAAAATCGTATTTCCAGAAAAACTTTATGGAATTTTGAAAATAATTTAAATAACATTTCTTACGATAATTATTTATTTTTATTGGACAAAATAAATTTTTCGCAAAAAGATATGGATTTTACTTACTCAAGTTACAATAAACAAAAGGTTGCCAGTAATCCAAAATTTATTAAAAATAAATATACGGCTATGCGAACTTTAAAATGGAGGAATGCCACTGAAGAAGAGATAAAGAGCTGGATTATAAATGCTAGTAATTTATTAAGAAAAACAAGTGACTTTTTTTACCTGCATTTTTGTTTTGTTATGCGCAAGTTGTTGAAGGATAAATTTATACCAAATTTAGATTTAACCAATGAGGTTGCGTATGTAGTAGACCATCTTATGAAAATAGAACATTATTCTTATATTGATTTAGCTATTTTTATAGATTATTTGGAATATTTAAGTGAACCATTGATCCTAATTATTGAAAAAGAACTAAAACGGCGTGTCTTTAGTGAGCCGATTTCTCATTCTCAGTTTTCTTACTACTTTGTTTTACGCATAAAATATTTTTTTTATTTAAATGATTTTAAAAAATATAAAGCCGATATTGCTTATTACCTTAACGGCTTAAAGCAATGTGTTGAAAATTTAGGTGATTTGTACAACATTCACGTTTTATATAGATTTTTCTCTGAACTTTATAAAATTAAAAATAATGAAATAGAAAATGTAATGGTAAATCGCCATCTAGAAATGTTACGTTACTTTAGAAATTTTGATGAGTACAAAAATTGTTATAGTCTTTTAAATCAAATTTTATACGACGTACAAGTTGATAATGAATATAAAAAAATTCCGTTTATCGTTTAAAAATAGATTGACGTTAAAAAAGAGCTTGTTGGATAAGCTCTTTTTTGTTTGCCCAGCAAGGGTAAAACCTAAGAACCTGTTAACGATCTCCAGAATTGCGCAATTTTGTTTAATTTTTGACACTTTTTTGTCAAAAATCCTCGAAATAGCACCACTATTTCTGCGTTTTTTTCCGCAAATTGTCTAAAAATTAACCAAAAATTTCATCAATAGCGAGATCGTTAACAG
>JAIRNX010000140.1 GCA_031257815.1 Lactobacillales bacterium | reverse complement strand
TAGTTGCACATGGTTTAGAAAAAGAAATGTGGAAACAAATTTTAATTATTCAAGGTGCGTGTTGTAATAAATAGACTTCGTATAATATTAAGGAGAAAGAGTAAATGAATTTTTTGGAGGAGCTTTTGCCTAATGATTGGCGAAAGGAATTATTTAGTAGTTTAAGAACGGAAAACTTTGCCAAACTATCCAAATTTGTAGCACAAGAATATGAAAAAAATGCAGCTTATCCTGCTAAGGAAAACATTTTTCGAGCGCTAGAGTTAACACCGTTTGAGAATGTGCAAGCTGTAATTTTAGGACAAGACCCATATCATGGTGTCAATCAAGCGCAAGGCTTAAGCTTTTCAGTGAAAAAGGGAGTTATTTCTCCACCTTCTTTAAAAAATATTTTTAAAGAATATCAAGAGGATACAAAATTTCCTGAGCCTAAAAACGGTGATTTAACTAAGTGGGCCAAAGAGGGGGTATTGCTTTTAAACACTGTTTTAACTGTTCGACCTAATTTTGCAAATAGTCATGCTGGGAAAGGATGGGAAAACTTTACAGATGATGTGATTAAAGCATTAAACAAAAGGAGTAGACCTGTAATTTTTGTCTTGTGGGGAAAAGCTTCGCGAGCCAAAAAGAAACTGATCCTTAGTCGTCATGTGATTTTGGAGTCATCTCATCCTAGTCCACTGTCTGCTTACCATAGCTTTTTTGGCTCTAAACCATTTTCTAAAGCTAATGCAGCGTTACGAAATCTTGGAGAAAAGGAAATTGATTGGCAACTGGAATAAATTTGCATACATTGTCAATTAATTAACAATAAAAGTCTAGTTTGTCATTAGCTGTTCAAAAAAATCTTTGCTGCCAAAAGTTAAAAACAGATGAGGTCATCCATAGAGAGACAAGTTAACAGGCTCTAATTACTGGAAAAAAATTCTACCAGTTGCAATCAATATATCAATTTATAGCTTCTTTTTGCAAAACGCCACGCTCTACTAAACCATCTAATAAAAAATAAAATTTATCTTGAATTATTTTATTTTTTTCATCTTTAAAAATATTTACCGCACGCATACCATCTTTTGATGTTATGGAAAGCTTTAAAGTCTTCAAATCTTTAGCCACCGTCATTTTAAGCATAAAACTATTATTTGCTTGCGGTGTTGCTTCAATTGGTCGCAAAAATTGAAAATTCCCTGCTTTTGTTTCCGTAAATCCATTATCACGCAATGTAAAACGTTTAACAGTGTTAGTCAAACGATAACGATACATACTTCCAGGTGTTGTTACTTCTGTTGAAAAGGCCATTACTTTTCCTCCTTATTTGTCTTTTGCGATAACGCAATTAACTCGTTTGCTAATTTTTCCACTTGTTCTTTAGTATTTCCCTCACCAAAACTGATGCGAATACTTTCTCTTAAAACTGGATGATCTTTACCGTACATTGCCGCAAGAACATAGCTGTCACTTACATTTCCAGCCGTACAAGCAGAACCGATCGAAATTGCAAAACCTTTTAAATCAAGCTTCATCAATGTTAGATTACTTGCCACATTTTCTAAATGCAAATTTAAAATATTTGGCAATTTATTATTTAAATCACCGTTTAGATGATATTTAACTTTAGCTTCATCTAGCTTTCTAAATAATAAATCTTGCAGAATTTGATATTTTTTAAAACGTTGTTTTCTTTCATCTTGATTTAAAATTTCGATTGCTTTTTTAAGTCCGACAATACTTGCTAAATTTTCCGTTCCAGCGCGAAATCTTCCTTCTTGCTCTCCTCCATGAAAGAAAGGCATAAAAGGCAAGTTTGCACTTTTATATAAAAAACCCACACCTTTGGGGCCATTTAACTTATGAGCAGAAGCACTAAGCAAATCTATACCTAATTTTTCTGGATTTATTTCTAGCAAACCTATTGCCTGAACTATATCTGTATGAAAAATAGCTTTGTGATTACGCAAAATTTCACCAATTTCTTGAATTGGTAATAAATTTCCTGTTTCATTATTGACCGCCATCACCGAAACTAAGATCGTGTCTTTTCGCAATGCTTGCTTAAATGCTTTAACGGATAAATTTCCCGCCTTATCCACGGACAAGTAAGTAACCTCAAAGCCAAATTGTTCTTTAAGATATTTCATTGTCATCAGCACAGATGGATGCTCAATTGCCGTTGTCAGCAAATGTCTGCCCTTATCTTTATGCTTTAGCGCCATGCCAATAATTGCCGCATTATTGCTTTCAGTTCCACCAGAAGTAAAAATAATTTCGGAGTCTTTCACCTGAAGACTATTTGTAACCTCTTTTCTGGCCTCTGCTAACAGTTTGTGTGCTTTGCGTCCAAACTGATGAATACTTGAAGGATTACCAAAATTTTGCGTTAAGACTTCAGTCATTGCTTGAATTACCAGTGGATTTACCGGTGTTGTTGCTGCATGATCAAAATAAATAGCGTTTTTCATCTTTAGACCTAGCTTTCTTCCCGCCAAAATTTAAAGTGTAATTTTTTCAGTGGTCGGTGATGACGATTATAATACTGAATTTTAATCATCTTTTCATCAAGATCTAAAATAGCATAACTTTTTTCTTGAATAGACCCGCGCGGTTGCGAAATGCTGCCAGGATTGACAAATAATATTCCTTGGCGTTTTTCACAATTAATGCGATGAAGGTGGCCAAATAAAACAATCGTTGCCTTGTTCTTTTGTGCAGCGACATATAATTGTTTTAAACCAAAATTTATCCCGTAACGGTGGCCATGTATTTGCCAGATAATATCTGGCCCCAGCTCAAGCAATTGTTCATCTTTAAACCCAGCAACATCAACATTACCCCCGACAACCAAAAAATCCTGCCATAACTTATCAGTAGCAGGAAGCTCTGAATCGCCATTATGAAACAAAAGGTCAACTTTGCCTTTATAGCGATTACGGATATCTTTTACAATTTCATAATCACCATGGCTATCGCTCATCACCAAAATTTTTTTCATTGAGACCTCCTAAGAAACTGTTAACGATCTCGGAGCGATGAATGATTTTGGCAATACTCCCCACTTTTTTGTTAAAAAGCCTTGATTTAGAACCACTAAATCTGCGTTTTTTGCCTCAAATTGTGAAAAAAGAGCCAAAATCATTCATCGCTCCGAGATCGTTAACAAGCTCTAAGAAACTAGGGTATAACGAGAATTCGTTTCAATTTTTTCTTGAGACAAGGAAAAAAACGTAAGAATAGTGGTGCTAGTTTGAGGCTTTTTGACGATGTATCAGGGAAAAAGAAAATGAAATTCTTATACATCTAGGCTCTTATTCATCAACCATTCTTCCCATACATCTTTTAGTTTAGCTACAGCTTGTGCGCGATGACTAATCTTGTTTTTTTCCTCAACGGATAGTTGTGCTAAAGTCACTCCCATATCTCCAACTAAAAATAAAGGATCGTAGCCGAAGCCATTTTCACCTTTTGGAATTGTTGCAATCGCTCCATGCCAATCAGCTTCCACAACTAAGCTTTCCTTATTGGGAGCAGCAAAAACCAATGTACAATGAAACTGGGCTTTGCGCTTTTCAGGAAACATCGAAAGTGAAGAAAGTTCATGCAATAACTTAGCATTATTTGCCGCATCTGTCGCATTAGCTCCTGCAAAACGGGCTGAGAAAATACCTGGCAAGCCACCTAATTCATCCACCATCAATCCTGAATCATCAGCTAATACTGGTTGCTTTAATAAGTTAGCAATTGTTTCAGCTTTTAATCGCGCATTCTCCTCAAAAGTTGCTCCCGTTTCCTTAATCTCTGGTAAATCAGGATAATCAAGCAAAGTTTTAACGCGGTATCCTTTTTCACCAAACAGTTTGGCAAATTCTTTAGCTTTTCTAACGTTACGTGTAGCAATCACAATTGTTTGATCATCTGTAGCTTTGGCTGCATTATCATTGTTTACAGCTTGCTTTTTATTTTTTAACTTTTGCAAGTCCACATGCTGTACATTTAAACCAGTCAATCCTAACCAGCTTTGAGCAATTTCAGTAAACATTTCAGGAGAACTTGTGGTATAAAACTTATGATGTATTTCTCTATCTTCACTTTTTGCTTGAAGATTAAAATACTCTAGCAACAAAGAAACATCACTAATCGTCTCTGCGCCGCTATCGATTAAGACAACATCTTCTCCTAACACTGACTGGATAATCGAGCTAAGCAATGGATAATGTGTGCATCCTAAAATCAAGGTATCAGGTGTGTGAAAGCGAAAAGTTTGCAACGACTCAAAAACAATTTTTTTAGCCATCGAAGAGTGAGTTTGATTAGACTCTACTAATGGCACAAATTTAGGACAAGCAATTTCGGTAATTTCTATCTTAGATGAACGATCAGAAATAGCTCGCAAATAAGAACCGCTTTGAATTGTTCCCTTGGTACCAATCACACCGATATGCTGTTTTTGTGTAGCTTTAATCGCCGCTCTAGCCCCTGATACAATCACACCTACTACTGGAATTTTTAACTTTTCTTTAATCTCTTTTAGCGCCGCAGCTGTTGCTGTATTGCAAGCAATCACTAACATTTTGATCTGTTTTTTTAATAAAAAATTTGTCAACTCCCAAGCAAACTGTTTGACTTGTTCTAAATCTCTGGGACCGTAAGGGGCGCGGGCGGTATCACCAATATAAATCACGCGCTCATTTGGTAGTTGCTTTAGTAGCTCTTGCACCACTGTCAAACCACCAACACCCGAATCAAAAAAACCTATTGCATCATTATTCATACTTATTCACTCATCTTTTATATCTATGTAATCTCTGCTTAATTTTGAAGGTTTTCATTTCCATTTTCAAGCAAGCTGCTAAATTTCAGATAACAACCTCCCCTGTTTTAAATACAGGACCTTGATCGCAAACTTTACGTGACTTAGCGCCCGTTTTATCTCCGTTTTCATGACATACACAAGCGTAACAAGCGCCAACACCGCACGCCATTCGTGATTCTAGGGAAATAAAAGCATGAGGATGCGTTGCAAATTTTTCATCCACCATTTTTAGCATGCCATTAGCCCCGCAAGCATAAACAACGTCAGGGGCAAAATTTTTGGCTTCTAGTTTTTTCAGCAAATTCCAGGCGTGACCCTGCACGCCATAACTGCCATCATCTGTGGCAATGTGAACCTCGCCTAAAACACGAAATTTCTCTTCGTAAAAGACAACTTTTTTCGTTGCAAAACCAAATAAATGGATTACTTTTGCACCTTTAGCAATCAACTTTTTAGACAATTCATAAAGCGGGGGCACTCCAATCCCTCCGCCAATGATTAACACTGTTTCTCCTTGTTTTATCATACTGATATCAAAGCCATTGCCTAACGGTCCTAAAA
Source organism: Lactobacillales bacterium (assembly GCA_031257815.1). GTDB lineage: Bacteria > Bacillota > Bacilli > Lactobacillales > Streptococcaceae > JAIRLR01. The sequence goes on along the minus strand of JAIRNX010000140.1, from coordinate 694 downwards.
TATCAAGAGCCTCCCCTTGTTTCATCTTAGAAAAATACTTTGTTCCCCTACCTTCAACTCGATAAATAATCGTACATGTTCCTGATTCATGGTCAATTTCCGCTAAACTAATCGGACGACGTAACAATAAATCAGAGCAAGAAACGCGAATATGTAAAAACTGTCCAGCTTGCTGCATTTTTTTCACTAACTTACCGGTAAGTTTCATTTCAAAAATATTAGGCGCCAGTGCATTTTGTGAGACAATCGTCATTTTTTCTTTTAAGTGCATTTTTTAATCTCCATTTTTTTAAGAACCTGTTAACGATCTCTCTATGGATGAAATTTTTGGAAAATTTTTACGCAATTCTAGGCAAAAAACGTAAAAATAGTGGCGCTATTTCGAGGCTTTTTAACGACGAAGTGCGTAAAATTAACATAAATTTCGCCATTATGGAGATCGTTAACAGGTTCTTACACACTTTACTTGACAAGGCCCGGTTTATTTAACAAAATTTTTCTAATTTTCCTAATCAAAAAAGTCTTTTAGTTTATTTGAACGACTAGGGTGACGTAATTTCCGAAGCGCTTTAGCTTCGATTTGCCGAATTCGCTCACGTGTTACACAAAAAACTCTGCCTACTTCTTCCAAAGTTCTATTTTTTCCATCTTCTAAACCAAAGCGCAGACGTAAAACATTTTCTTCACGATCAGT
>JAIRNX010000117.1 GCA_031257815.1 Lactobacillales bacterium | reverse complement strand
AGAGGCCATAAGCTACAAAATACCAAGTAAATCCATGCCATAAACCCATCAGTAAAAATAATACAAAATAACTAAGATTACTTATTTTCACTGATGATTTTATCAATTTCTTTTTCACTAACCAATAAACTAAACGCATATAAACAAAATCACGAAACCAAAAAGACAGCGAGATGTGCCAACGATTCCAAAAATCTTTAATATTTTTCGATAAAAATGGCAAATGAAAATTTTTCGGCGTTTCATAACCCATAATATAACTAACACCAACGGCAAAAAATGAATAACCTGCAAAATCAAAAAATAAATACACGCTATAAAGATACATATATGCCACTAAGTAAAATAAAGATCCCCACACCGCCTCATGTCTAACAAAATCTAAAAATATCGAATCAAAGTCTAAAAATTGCGCGATCAAAAATTTATATAAAAAACCTAAAAAAATATAAAAAATACCTTTTTCTAAAAAACGCAGGTAATCTTTCTTAACGGGTTCATGTAGCTTTTTTTGAAATCTGCGAAACCGATCAATCGGACCACTTGAAATCGTAGGGAAGAAATATAAAAAATAAAAAAAATCACCAATTGGAACTTTTTTAATCAAATTATCCCGCAACTCCATAATAATATTAACCGTTTTAAAAGTGACATAAGAAATGCCTAAAAATCCCAAAATGGAAGAATGACTCCAAAGAACTGGCCACACTTTAACACAAAATAAAGGAGCTAGTGATAGTAAAAGAACGGTAATAAACACCCAAGTAGCATTTAATTTTTTCTTTTGTCGATACCATTCATAACCTTTGATCAAAAAAAGCTGCCAAACACCAAAACCAAGCAAAGCTGCGCCAGATTTTAAATTCTTTCCACCAAAACTTATCCATAAAAAAAGAACGGTAACTAAACTTTGATAGATCATCGCTTTTTTGCCAAAGAGTTGAGCAATAATCAGTGGAGTTAGAGCAATTACTAGTAATACAAAATAAACAGGCGATTCATATGGTATCATTTAAAATTTCCACCTACACTTTAAGTAGTTTTTCACTCAATAACTTCCGATCAGTTTTTCCATTACGGTTTAGGGGAAATTCATCCATCAAAACAAAGCGCTGCGGCATCATATAATCCATAATTTCTAAAATCAACCGTTTTCGAAGATATTTAATAAACTGCTTCTCATCTGTAACTTTCTCATTAGGAACAACAACCGCAACTAAAGCACGAACTTTGTTGTTCGCATCAATTTGCGGCAAGACCACTGCTTTATTAACCTCAGCAATCGCCATCAAATGTGCTTCAATATCTTGAAGTTCAATTCTAAACCCATTCATTTTGATTTGAAAATCAATCCGCCCATCGTAGAATAATTGTCCAGTACCATCGATTTTCCCAGCATCGCCTGTATAATAAACTGATCTTTTATCAACCGTAGCAAAAACCGCTTGCGTTTTGACATCATCTTGATAATAACCTTTGGCCACAGAATTTCCGATAATCACAATTTCGCCGCGCTCACCGACAGATAGTTTTTGCCTTCTCTTAGGATCATGAATTTGAATTTCGACTCCTGGCTTGGCTTTACCAAGCGGCAAACGATCATACTTCGCCAAAAGGTCTTTAGTAACCTTAAGTTGCGTGACCGAGCCTGTTGCTTCAGTAGGTCCATAAGTGTTCCATACCGTAGCCTCTGGAAAGCATTCTAGCAATTTTTGCGCGGTCTTTATTGTTAACTCTTCACCACAAAAAATAAACTGCTCAAGCTTGCGATGCCTCTTTTGCACAAACGATGGATCCAGCAAACAAATATCAACAAATGACGGCGTTGAAATCCAAGTATTGATTTCGGTATTATTCAGCCTTGCAAAAAGATATTTAAAATTCGTCGTCTCCTCCCTTGATAAACTGACCAAAGTTCCACCAGCAAGCAAGGCTGGATAAATACTAAAAATCGATAAATCAAAAGAAAACGGCGCTTGCAGTAATACTTGATTTTGCTCAATTTGCCTAAAATCATGCATCATCCACTCAGTAAAGCTTAATAAATTATTATGGCTAATCTCGACACCCTTTGGCACACCTGTGGTTCCTGAAGTGTAAATTATATAGTTGGTATCTTCACCACGCACCATATTTTTTAGATTTGTTATAGGCTTTTCTGCATTAAATGATTCACGATAAAGCACTTGATATTGAGACAAAAGGGCTTTTAAATCACTATCCAGTTCTTTTTGCAAAGTCACAATAATGGCAGAGGGGGTGCAAGCTTCAATAATCATCTTTACGCGTGCAAATGGTGAGTGGGAATCAACCGGCACATAAGCATACCCTGCCATATTTGCTCCCAGCAAAGACGCTAATGTATAAAAATCGCTCTTTCCATAAACCAATACAGGGCCTTTATTTAAAGGAGATTTTGTTAAAGCACTTGCTACACTAGATATTGCCCGCCAAAGTTCTTCATAGGTGTATTTTTCTTTACAACTTGCAAAGGCAATTGTTGATAAATGATTTTCAACTACTTGGTGCAGTCGTTCTAAAATTGAATGCAATAAAAATCCTCCTTAGAACCTGTTTACGATCTTCTAGCGGCGAAAGTTTTTGATAATTTTTTGCAATTTGTTGTTAAAAAGCCTCAATTTAGAACCACTAACCTTAAGTTTTTTGCCTAAAATTGCAAAAAATTATTCAAAAATTTCATCCACTGAAAGATGGTAGACAGGCTCTTAAAATTCATTATAAACAAATCCGCCCTTGCTAAAATTTTTGTAATGAAAAAAGTATAACAACGCTAGAATAATCGCTGTATAAAATAAAGTTTTGGCAATAAAAATCCATATTTCTTTTGTTTTATTCATTTATAAACCTCATTCCACCAGCAATATTTCTAACCAAAATTGTAAGATCAACTCACAATAAAAACAATTAGACTCAAAACTGATCTTTAATTTAAGTTTAAAAGATGCACAGATGATTGACCAACTACAAATTTGTAAGAATCACCTTTTTTTCTTCTTTTTAAATTGTTTTTGCGCTTTTTTCATCATGGCTTTCATCGCAAATCCTCCGATTTTCCCTTTAATACCACCACCAAAAGGATTTTGCATATTGCTGCCCATACCCATATTCGCCGTTCCAGGCATACTTGGCATTTGTCCCATACCCATCCCTTTTAGCATTTTATTCATATCGCCAGCCATCATCATTTGCATTGCCTTTTTAGCTTCATTAAAGCTTTTAATCATTTTATTAACGTCCACTATCGTATTGCCAGAACCTGCAGCAATCCTTCGCCTGCGACTTGGCGTTAAAATATCCGGGTTCTCCCGTTCTTTAGGCGTCATTGAAAGGACCATCGCACGCTTTCTAGCCACATCTTTGGGATCAACCTTCACCTGATCCAAACCAGGCATTTGATTCATTCCCGGAATCATTTTAATCAAATCTTCCATCGGCCCCATATTGGTTACCTGATCTAGCTGATCGATAAAGTCGTTAAAGTTAAACGTATTCTCACGCATCTTCTCAGCCATCTCACGTGTTTTCTTCTCATCAAGCTCGCGCTCAGCTTTTTCAATTAACGTCAGCATATCACCCATGCCAAGAATCCGTGAGCTCATGCGATCAGGATGGAAAATTTCAAGATCCGTTAATTTTTCTCCGGTCCCGGCAAATTTAATCGGAGCACCAGTAATGCTCCTAATCGAAAGTGCCGCCCCGCCACGTGTATCACCATCAAGTTTGGTAATAATAACCCCAGTAATTTTAAGCTTCTCATTAAAACTTTGAGCGACGTTAACCGCATCTTGCCCAGTCATTGCATCCACAACCAACAAAATTTCTGTTGGACTAGCTAATTCTTTGATCTGCTTTAACTCATTCATTAAAGTTTCGTCAATATGCAAACGCCCTGCCGTATCGATTAGTACATAATCATTCTTTTTCTCACGTGCCAACGCCAAACCTTGTCGAACAATTTCTACTGGATTTTCATTTACGCCCATATCAAAAACAGGAACAGCTAACTGCCCACCCAATGTTTTTAATTGATCCACCGCTGCTGGACGGTAAACGTCGGCTGCAATCATTAACGGACGCGCCTTTTCATTATTTAGCAAATGCTTAGCTAATTTCCCAGCAAAAGTCGTCTTCCCCGCACCTTGCAACCCGACCATCATAATGATTGTTGGAATTTTAGGTGATTTTTGCAACTCAGCTGTTTTTAAGCCCAACGTTTTTGTTAATTCTTCATCAACAATTTTAACAATCTGTTGCGCTATATTTAGTGTTTCCAACACTTCTGCACCAATAGCTCGCTTTCGCACATTACGCGTAAACTCTTTAACCACTGGCAGTGCCACATCAGCTTCAAGTAAAGCTAGGCGAATCTCCCGCATCATCTCTTTGACATCTGCTTCTGATACTTTTCCTTTACCACGAATTTTCTTCATCGCTTGTTGTAAACGCTTAGTTAATCCTTCAAATGCCATTAATCAATCTCCTTATCAGCTGTATTTATTAGCCTCTCATTCTCTTTTTCAAGCTTATAAATCACATTTCTTTGAATCATTTTGGAATCTTCAAAAAAATCCATCAGATTTTTCATGATTTCATCACCATTTTCTTTATTTTTTAATATTTTTTTTATTTTATCTAATATCTGATTTTCGCGTTTTTCATCATAAATAGGTAAATTATGCTCATATTTATACTCACCAATCTTTTTAGAAATTTCAATGCGCTTTTCAAGCACCGGTAATAATTCCATATACAACTTATCCATTTCTTCACGAAGTTCCTTCATTAACATAACATTCTCCCATTTCCTTTAATTAAAAATCATAAAAACCAATGATCACTATTCCCACTAATACTAATAATCTTGCTATATACTGCCACTTTGTTAAACGTTCATTAAAAAAATATGTCCTATCACAATCGAAATGACCGTATATAAAGCGATCAAAGGCGCCGCAATTACTGCGGATTCCGCCATTGCCGGTACATAAAAAATTTGTCCTACTGTTTTTAAAGCTTAAGTTTATCCGACAATTAAATTTAACAAAAAAAGATTGATTAGGAAAGCTTTGCCCCAATCAACCTACAACACATTTTTAAAATTTAATTAATTGTACCAGGCAATACCTTCATCTTCCCAACCATATTCTGCCGTTGCTTTTAATACTTCATTAAAATTGGTTGTATACAAATGTTCGCCATTTCGAGGGTTACGCATGCGATATACAGGGATACCTTCGCCTTCTGCAAAGCCTAAACCTAAAACATAGAAAGCAACTCCCTCATCATCCCAACCTTTAGTCACTAAAAAATCACGTTCATTAGAATTCGCTGTGTATAAATGCTCCCCACTATTTCTATCATACACCCGGTAAATAGGAACGCCTTCAGTTAAAACTTGAAAGGCAACTGTTTCGTCACGCCAGCCTCTAGATACCAAATCATCTCGTTCATTAGAATTGGTTGTCAACAAATGACGATCGCCGATAGGATTAAAAAGTCGAAATACCGGCAATGTACCTTCGTCACTAAATGAACCTGATACACCATATAAAGAAGTATCTTCATCTCCTAGATTTGCCGGATCAAGAGAACGAGCATCCCAGATTTCTTGTACTAAATGATCTCCTGATACACGATTTGCTAAAGGATCCAAGACATTCGTCATATCACCATGTAAGCCATAGGTAACAACAGCATGAGTGAAACCTGCAGGTGAGATCGGAGGATTACATAAAGCAATCACTGCCCAGCCAGATTCTAGTAATTCTCTTAACTTACTATATGAATAAATAGGTTTTATAGTTCGATGAACTTTTTTCCCTGCATAAATAATCGCGTTTCCACCAGCTCCACCGTCATAAAAATGTGCATCATATAAATCTTGCCCCCATTCAAGCGGAGTTCCCCCCATAACCATGGCAATACTTGTAGGCACACAACCAGTACCGCCAAAAGTATAGCCACCAAAAACGGCGCCACTCCATTGAGGATCTTTTTGCGAATAATAAGTCGGACCACCACGAGCTCCTCGTAACAAACGCGGCCCGGGCCCGATCGGCTTAACTTGTACTGTGCCAATAACCGGCTTTGCTGTCTTTTTCTTTTCTAAAGCATAAGAATCGTCATCACTAATATCAACTACCGGCACAGAATCTGCAAAAGCTTGTACGGAAAACAAACTTATAAGTCCTAACACACACAATAAACTAAAAATCTTTTTCTTACCTAACTTCAAAACTCTTACTTACACCTTACTCTTTCTAAGAACCTGTTAACGATCTCGCTATTGATGAAATTTTTGATTAATTTTTAGGCAATTTGCGGAAAAAAACGCAGAATAGCGGAGCGTTGGTGCTATTTCGAGGATTTTTGACAAAAAAGTGTCAAAAATTAATCAAAATTGCGCAATTTTGGAGATCGTTAACAGGCTCTAATAACTGAGTCTCATTTACCTTGTTTTTGCATTTGTCGTAAAATTTGCTGAATTTTGGATTCTGATGGTTTTTGCCCCATTGATGACATCATAATACGCAGCATTTCCTCAT
>JAIRNX010000019.1 GCA_031257815.1 Lactobacillales bacterium | reverse complement strand
ATAGCTACTTTTTTACTTTCCGAATTGCAGACAACTAATAGCAATGAGTTGTCTCATATTAGAATTTAGTATAAGCATTTTTACCATAAATTCTCTAAATCCATCAAAAAGCCCAGGATTTCGGTTATATAAATCAAATAAATAGGCATTTATTGCTGTAATTTTAGGAAGAACTTGATCGTAAAAATTAATATCTCCATATTGTTCTGCAACTTCTCTTGCTGGCAGAATAAGTTTATTTGAATAATCTACAATTGGGAAATTTGGCACTCTTTCTCCATTAAGAAGTTTATATAAATTATCCATTTTTTCATTGTTTAATTCAGTTGAAAAAGTAATTCGCAAGGAATTTGAGATTTCTCTTTTAAATTCTTCATGATTCAGTCCTTGTGTGCATCGTTGTGAAGAAAGTTCTTTCAAACGCCCTAAATCATAAAGCGTTTCTATCTCATCTACTTTTTTTATTTCCGTTATTAAAACATCAGATATAAATAGTCGATAAGCTGCGAAATAAGCGTTTTTTGTATATTTATTTGCAGCAACTCCATCTAACCAACTTTGAGTATTTGCAAATTCTATTAAGTCATTTTTTGTTTTTGCATCTACTTTTTCTGCTAAATCATTAACAAATTTTTCTTTACCATTTAAATTATCTGTCAAACGATCGATTAAAAGATTTGGAAAGTAATCAATAAAAATTTTACTAACAGGGTCAAGTAAATATACTTGAACATTATGTTCATTTTTTTTCTCCAATTGATTAACTACTCCAGATAAATTAGGTAAGCGATTCAATAATTCTTTATTACTAATCGAATTTCTATGTTCGGGATTATTACTACCAGATTTGTTATAGAGTTCTGCTCCTTGCTTTAAATATTCAATATGTGCTTTTTGATAAGCATTTGGATTTGCGTGAACTTGTATAGTTGTTGTAGCAAATCCGAAAGTTACAATAGCACTGGCTATCACTAATTTTAGTTTTTTACTTTTTTGCATTTTTATTTTCCCCCATAATTTTATTTTGTACGCAATATTAATAAGCATGCCATAATTTTTTACGCAAAAACGAAAGTGGAAAAAATTTCTACAATAGCCTTTGTTTTTAATAAACAATAGATTTTTGCATTATGTAATTGTGGAGAATTTTACACATCGCTAAAGAAATGAGAAGTAATATTTTTTGAAATTAATTAAAAAAAATCAAGCCTTTGAATGTGACTTGGTTTTAATGTTAGAATTTGTTAACAAAAAAATAGAAAAGAGAAGTTCAATGGTAGAAAGTGAAAATTTATCCACAAAATATAATCCAGTTGAAGTGGAAGCAGGACGTTATCAAAAGTGGTTGGCAGCTGGTGTTTTTAAACCTTCCGCAAACCAAAAAGCGCAGCCGTATTCGATCGTGATTCCGCCACCAAATGTTACGGGGAAGTTGCATCTTGGTCATGCGTGGGATACGACGTTGCAGGACATCATCATTCGTCAGAAACGAATGAAAGGCTATGATACGCTTTGGCTGCCGGGAATGGACCATGCGGGGATTGCAACGCAAGCAAAGGTGGAAGAGAAATTAGCAGCGCAAGGCGTTTTTCGTTATGATTTGGGGCGTGAGAAATTTGTTAAGCAAGTGTGGGCGTGGAAAGAAGAATACGCGGAAACGATTCGTGAGCAGTGGGCAAAATTGGGATTATCTCTTGATTATGATCGGGAACGATTTACTTTGGATGAGGGATTGTCCGCGGCAGTGCGCAAAGTGTTTGTGGAGTTGTATAAAAAAGGGTTAATTTATCGTGCAAATTATTTGGTTAACTGGGACCCGGCGGCTAAAACGGCGTTATCTGATATTGAAGTGATTCATAAAGAGGTTCAGGGGGCGGAGCATTATTTTAAATACCTATATGCTGACGGTAGCGGTAATTACTTGACAATTATGACAACACGGCCTGAAACAATATTTGGAGATGGTGCGATCGCCGTTCATCCAAGTGACGAAAGATACAAATATTTAATCGGAAAAGAAGTCATTGTCCCACTGACTGGCTACAAAATTCCAATCATTGCCGATGAATATCCAGATCCAGCTAAGGGAAGTGGTGCAGTGAAGATCACACCGGCCCATGACCCAAATGATTATGAAGTTGGACTTCGCCACAATATCAAGCAAGATATCATTATGGATTTTGAAGGGAAAATGGCTAAGTCAAGCCGTGTACCGAAAAAATATCAAGGTTTAGATCGTTTTGAAGCTCGCAAGCAATTTATCAAAGATGCTGAAGTCGCAGGGCTTTTAATCAAAATAGAACCTGTCACTCATTCGGTGGGTCACTCAGAACGCAGCGGTGTGATGGTTGAGCCGATGTTATCGACACAGTGGTTTGTCAAAATGGATGAACTGGCTAAAAAGGCCATTGCCAATCAAAATACAGAGGACAGCGTACATTTTTATCCCGAACGATTTGAAAATACCTTTATTCAATGGATGGAAAATGTTCATGATTGGGTGATTTCCAGGCAACTTTGGTGGGGTCATCAGATTCCAGCTTGGTATCATAATGAAACGGGGGAAGTGTTTGTGGGCGAGAGAGCGCCTGTGGATTTTGAGAATTGGACGCAAGACACTGATGTGTTGGATACTTGGTTTAGTTCTGCGCTGTGGCCGTTTTCAACCATGGGTTGGCCGGATGTAGAGGCCGAAGATTTTCAACGTTATTTCCCGACAAATACCTTGGTAACAGGCTATGATATCATTTTCTTCTGGGTGAGCCGCATGATTTTTCAATCGCTGGAATTTACAAAGCGGCGACCATTTGAAAATGTGTTGATCCACGGACTTATTCGCGCAGAAGATGGACGCAAGATGAGCAAGTCTTTAGGGAATGGCATTGATCCGATGGAGGTGATTGACAAGTATGGGGCGGATGCACTGCGTTGGTTTTTGTCAAATGGTTCCGCTCCGGGTCAGGATATGCGTTTTAGTTATGAAAAGATGGATGCAGCTTGGAATTTTATTAATAAAATTTGGAATATTTCGCGTTATATTTTGATGAATAACAAAGGGTTGACGGAGGAGATGGTTGCGAAAAATTTAACAAAAGTTGCAGGGCGTAGTGCGGGTAATGCGACAGATCGCTGGATTTTAACGCGTTTGAATGAAACGATTGAAAAAGTGGAGGATGATTTTGAGCGCTTTGAGTTCGGCGAAGCAGGACGTGTTCTTTATAATTTTATTTGGGATGAGTTTGCGGATTGGTATCTGGAGCTAACCAAAGAAGTGCTTTACGGCGAAAATGAAGCGGAGAAAAAAATCACGCGTTCGGTATTAACTTATGTTTTGGACCAAGTCTTACGATTGCTTCATCCAATGATGCCTTTTGTGACGGAGGAAATTTTTGAGCAGTTGCCGCATGCGGAAAAAACGTTAGTAACGGCGGCTTATCCGAAAGTGAATGCGGCTTTTTCTGATGAAAAGGCCGTAGCAGGAGTTGAAATTTTAAAAGAGTTGATTCGTGCGGTGCGCACCATTCGTTTGGAAGTCAATACACCGTTGTCGAAGAAGGTCCCGATTTTAGTGAAAACGATGGATGTTCAGGTGGAGAAATTTTTGCAGGAACATCAAAATTATATTAAGCGTTTTACCAATCCGGAAATTTTAACAATCTCAAAGGACGTTGAAGCTTCCGAAATGGCTAAATCAGCAGTACTTACAGGTGCCAAGCTTTATTTGCCGCTTAAGGGTTTGATTGACCTAGATGAAGAAATAGCTCGTTTGCAAAAAGATCTAGTTAAGTTGACGCAAAAAATTCAGCGTTTACAAACCAAGCTGGCTAATGAACGTTTTGTGAGTCAAGCGCCTGAAAAGGTTGTTGAAGCAGAGCGCGCCAAAGAAAAAGAGTTTCTTAAAAAGCAGGCAGCTGTAAAAGAAAGGATAACAATGTTGCAGGTGTTGGATTAGAAAAGTTAGGCGGACAAAAAAACTTTTATCAAAACAAGGAGGAATTCATGTATAAACCTCAGCAATATACTCAAATATCATTTGAAAACTTTGAGCAACCAATGGGACTTAAAATGAATCCGAATAATCGTTGGATTCATAAAGCAGAGCAATTCCTTGGTCAGAATTTGTTAACGATCTCAAACATTTTATCAAATGTGGATTTTCTTACACCGAAGATTATTAAATATTTTTCGGCTGATAATTGGGTGAGCCTTTTTTTATTATTTATCATGAGGTTATAATACGATATGTCGCATTTTAGGAAAAGTCTATTGTAACTCAAATCCGTCCACCCATCAAAACTCAGCTTAATCAGCACGTTAAGCGTTGTCCAGGGAAAGGTGGAGACTTAAGGTGAAAAATTATGAATTATAACAAACTTATAAATACAGAATTCTGGGAACAGACCTTCGGATCTACTTTACTTTCTTTAAAACTTTGGATAAATATTTTAGATATCATTATCATTTGGTTCCTTATTTATCATTTATTAAAAGCAATTGTAGGAACAAAAGAGATTCGTTTAATAAAGGGGGTTTTAATTTTTTTGATCGCTCGTTTATTGAGTGGTTTTTTTCAATTGACAACTGTTACTTGGCTAATGGATCAAGTTATAACTTATTGGGCCATTGCAATTATTGTTATTTTCCAACCAGAGTTAAGAAAATTTTTAGAAATGCTTGGACGAACAAATGCTATTTACTCTTCTATTCCAAATGTTAAAGGCAAAATAATCCAATCCTATGAAAAAGCTATTAATTATATGGCAAAACGTAAAATTGGAGCTTTAATTGTCATTGAACAACAAGATAGTTTGCAAGAGTACATCAAAACTGGAATCCCTCTTGAAGCTAAGTTAACCAGTGAATTGTTGATTAATATTTTTATTCCAAACACACCACTTCATGATGGTGCGGTGATTATAAAAGATAATCAAATTACCGTAGCATCTGCTTATTTGCCCTTAACAGATGCCACTTCCATTTCGAAGGATTATGGAACAAGACATAGAGCAGCTATTGGCTTAAGTGAAGTTACAGATGCGATAACAGTCATTGTTTCTGAAGAAACAGGGGAGATCAGTATCACCAAAGATAAGAAATTTTTATCTAAATTAACATTAGAACAAATGTCAGAGATCTTAAATGATGCTTTACTAAAAGATGAAAATGAAGAATCTACCCATCAAGGCTTTTTCTCCACTTTTTTCAATAAAAAAGAGGGGAGGAAAAAGAAATGAAAAAGAAAAATTTTTTTAACTCCAAAATATTTTATTTACTATTTTCCTTATTTTTTGCCGTTGTGTTATTTATTAATGCTAATTCAATGAAAGTGCAAAATAACGGTTCAGAAAAAACAGCTGAACAATATGATGCAACTTTAAATGACATCCCTGTACAAATAAAAGTAGACGATAAAAAATATTATGTTTCTGATTACGATACAGAAGTTACAGTGCATCTAAGCAGCTACAATCGTTTGCGTTTAGAAGCAGAAGAAGGTGAAACAACCCGTTCTTTTAAAGTAGTTGCCGATCTAACAAGGATGACAAAAGGAATAAAAGAAGTTCCACTTCATATTGAAGGACTTAATAACAGTGTTGAGGCAAAAATTAAACCTCAAAAAATTAGTGTTACAATTGATAAAAGAGTCACTAAAGAGTTAGACATTCAACCAAATATTAAAGAAGAACAAATAAGTGAAGGCTTTTCACATGGAGATATAGAAATTGAACCTAAAAAAGTTGTAATAACTACGGGTGAAAAAATATTTAAAGAAATAGATAATTTAGTAGTGGAATTACCTGAAAAAACCGTTTTAGATCATGACTATACTAATTACTTGCCGGTAAAAGCAGTAAATGTTCAAGCTCAGCAGTTAAGTATCCAATCTGCACCTAAAGAAGTAAAACTTAGTGTTAAAGTTTATAAACCAAGTAAACAAGT
>JAIRNX010000011.1 GCA_031257815.1 Lactobacillales bacterium | reverse complement strand
AAAGAAAACAATTATTTAACTGCTGTTGTGTTTTTTAAAGATTGTTTTGGTTTTGCTTATACTGATTTGTCAACTGGTGAGTTAAAATCAACCGTCCTTACAAATGAAGATGAAGTTTTAAATGAAGCAGCTGCTTTAAGAACCAAAGAAATGGTGCTAGGAACGGTTATTTCCGAAAAGTTGCAAGAAAAATTAAGTAAACGTTTACAAATTGTTTTTTCTGAGCAATTTCAAGCAGAAGTCGATGCTGAAATTAACTTCTTAACTCAAGATTTAAAAGAAGTTAACGAAATAGAAGCAACAAAAAAACTATTAACCTATTTGCGTGTAACCCAAAAGCGTGGCCTAGGACATTTGCAAAAAGCTGTCTCATATAAAGCAGAACAGTTTTTAAAAATTGATTATTCTTCCAAAGTGAATCTTGAGTTAACAAGAGCGATTCGAACAGGTAAAAAACATGGAACTTTATTGTGGCTGCTTGATGAGACAAAAACGGCTATGGGGGGACGAATGTTAAAACAATGGCTAGATCGTCCATTGATTAATGCCGTAGAGATTACTTCTCGTCAAGATATGGTGGCAAGTTTAATTAGCAATTTTTTTGAACGCGCTGATTTACAAGAAAGTTTAAAAGGAGTTTACGATTTAGAAAGACTTTCTGCCAAAGTTTCTTTTGGAACCATTAATCCCAAAGAGTTGCTGCAACTTAGAAATTCACTAAACCAAGTACCAAAAATTCATTTTATTTTAGATGAAATAAATATCGGTGAATTTGATAATTTATTAAATCAAATAACACCAGATGAAGAATTGCAAGAATTAATTACGAAAGCCGTTGATGAAAACGCTCCACTAACATTAAAAGAAGGCGGCATTATTAAGGAAGGTTATAATGCTAAGTTAGATCGTTATCGTCAAGCTCTTAAAAATGGCTCGCACTGGATTTTAGAATTAGAGCAAAAAGAACGTGAGCTAACAGGCATTAAAACGCTACGCATTGATTACAACCGTAAAGATGGTTATTATTTTCATATAACTAATTCTAATATTTCAGCTGTACCTACGGATCGTTATTTTCGCAAAGCTACTTTAAAAAATGCTGAGCGTTACGGAACAGAAGAGTTAGAGCAAATGCAGTCAACTATTTTAGAAGCTACGGAAAAATCAGTTGAGTTAGAATATGAATTATTTTTAGAATTAAGAAAGTTAGTGGAGCAGCATATTGAACACTTACAAAGCTTAGCAAAAGCAATTAGTAAGATTGATGTTTTGCAAAGTTTTGCTAATATTGCAGAAAAGCATCAGTACGTTCGACCTAAACTGCAAGAACATGGTCAAGTTGTAGAAATTATTGATGGACGTCATCCTGTTGTGGAAAAAGTGTTAGGAGCTCAAGAATATATTCCAAACAGCATTACCATAGATACAAAAACTTCCATGCTTTTAATCACTGGGCCTAATATGTCAGGCAAATCAACTTATATGCGCCAATTTGCCCTAATCGTGATTCTTGCACAAGTAGGAGCTTTTGTTCCTGCCAAAAGTGCCTTGCTACCGATTTTTGATCAAATCTTTACGCGAATAGGGGCAAGTGATGATTTAATTGCTGGACAATCCACTTTTATGGTAGAAATGATGGAAGCCAATCTAGCTTTGCGTCATGCTAGTGCGCAAAGTTTGATTCTTTTTGATGAGTTGGGGCGCGGAACGGCAACTTATGATGGAATGGCGCTAGCACAAGCTATTATTGAGTATAGTCATAAACATATTGGGGCAAAAACACTTTTTTCCACTCATTATCATGAATTAACTGTCTTAGAAGAGGAATTAAGTGGTCTGCAAAATATTCATGTTGGCGCTGTTGAGCAAGATGGCGAATTAATCTTTTTACATAAGATGATGGATGGACCAGCGGATAAAAGTTACGGAATTCATGTAGCAAAAATCGCTGGGTTGCCAAAAGAGCTGCTTACGCGTGCAGATAAAATTTTAACCCATCTTGAAGCAAATAGCACAGAGGTGATGGTGAAAAGTGAACTTCCGCCATCAAAATCTACTGAGACAACACAATTATCATTATTTGCTAAGGAAAGTGATCCTGTTTTAGAAAAATTAAAAGCTAGCAATGTTTTAGCAATGACACCAATGGAAGCAATGAATTTTTTATTTGAATTAAAACAAGAATTGGGGAAATAGAATTTTTTATGTGGCTGCATGATATATTTATTATGATATAGCAGTTTGCAAAAAGTATTAAAGAAAGTTGTATAATATTTTTTACATCTATTAATCTTTTTCATAACGCAAATTACCATCTAAGTATGTCGTAAAAAGCGTCATATCTGGATTTAAAACTACAAAATCAGCAGCTCTTTCGGTAAAAATTTTTCCACAACGATCATCAATTTTACAACTTATCGCAGGGATAAGGCTTGCCATCATAACAGCTTCTTCACTAGTTGCAATTCCCCAGTCTACAACATTTTTAACAGCATCTTTTAACTGCAAAACAGAACCTGCAAGATTTCCCGAAAGCATTCGAGCTGCACCGTCTTTAACCTCAACATCAAATTCTCCTAAGGTATATTGACCATTCGGCATCCCTCCTGCACGCATACAATCAGTGATCAACGCCACATGCTCACATCCTACAGCTTTCAACAAAATCTGAGCAGTAATCGGATGAACATGATGACCATCACAAATTAACTCTGCGTATGTATGCTTTTGACTCATCAGCGCACCTACCATTCCCGGCTCGCGATGCGTCAAAGCACGCATACCGTTATATGCATGAACCCATACACTTGCTCCAGCAGCTACGATATCCTTTGCTTCATTAAATGTTGCATTAGAATGACCAAGCGCTATCACAACTTCTTCTTCTACCACTTGGCGAACAAAATCATAAGTTTTCGCACACTCAGGCGCAAGCGCAATTTTTTTGATCAAGCCACTAGCTGCCCTTTGCCATTTATGAAATTCTTCAATACTTGGGCTTCTCATATATAAAGGATTTTGTGCACCTTTATATTCTTTTGTAAAATAAGGCCCTTCAAAATAAAACCCTTGAATCTTAGCTCCTGTTGCTTCTTTATAATGTTCACCAATACCTTTTACAACCTGTTCTAAAAGCTCATACTCCGCTGTTAAAGTTGTAGGCAGAAAAGACGTTACTCCACAACTAAGCAAACTTTCTGACATTGTTGTAATAACATCTTCCCAATTATTATCCATCACATCTACGCCTTTAAACCCATGAATATGGGTATCAACAAAACCTGGCGCAATCCACTTTCCTGAATAATCAACAATTTCTGCTGACACATTTGACAGTTTTTCATAAAATTTACCAAATCTACCATCTTGAATTTCTAAATAGCCTCGACCTTTAGTTGAATTTGCATAAAAAAACTTATCCGCTAAAATATACTTTTTCATCATAGCTAATCTCCGTTCTATTAGAAGCTGTTAACTTGTCTCTCTATGGATGAATTGCGTTTATCAAATTGTAATCAAGCAAAGCTTAAAACAATTTAGTAAACCTGCCAGATTTTTTGAAAAATTTTTACGCAATTTTAGGCTGGCGCACGGCTCTCAGGTGTCGGATAAAGGAAAACTACTCTCAGTAGTTTTCTGTTAAAAAACGTAGGGATAGTCGTTCTATCGCGAGGCTCCCGTTCCAACAATTTGTAATAAAGTAAAACTTGAACAAATCGTAAGGAGCCCGGCAGGTCTTTTAACGCTAAAGC
>JAIRNX010000081.1 GCA_031257815.1 Lactobacillales bacterium | reverse complement strand
TACGGATTCTACGATTCGTTCTCTTAATTCGATAGGAAGGGCCTTAGACATTTTATTTCCTCGATTCTTATTTTTTAATGTAATTATACATTACCTGAACTTTTGGAAAAATGCTATATAATATTAGCTGCATCAGGTGCAGTTAATCCCGCTAATGTACAGAATGGAATTCTTGCTAATGGAGTAATTGCTCAAAATATATTAGGGGGGAGGTTCACTAATAATGCTTTCCCTGTTGCCTTACGAATACTTCCGCATTTAACAGACAATCAAATTAATGCAATTAGACCACTTAACATGGGGCAATATAGAGAGTTTCTAGAGACTGCATTGAATTACTTATCAAAAAATCAGCAAGTCCAACAAGAGATTCGAACTTTCTTAGGAATTGACTTTCAACTCATTACCAAACTCAATAAAGCTATACAAATTAATACAATTCTTTCACAAATTGTTTCGCCTATACAAGGGCGAAAGATTGACAATTTATGTCAATGCCTTCAGAGTACTCAGGTAGATATAGCTATGAATCAAATACCTCAACATTGTGCTCCTAGGAATAATGTTAATTTGGCTTGCCCTGTCTACGCTCAGATTAACAGTCCTGAAGATCGCATTCAAGCTTATACTAGTATTTTGCAAGTGTTACAGACAAACCCCAACTGCCTAGCTATCGTACACTTCGCTAATGAAGGGGATCCACGTAAAGGTGGCCATGCGTGTTTAGTATGTGGACACACTGGTAATTCTCTAACTATATATAATCCAGATCCTGCTTATGCTGCTGCTAATCCTTATGACATTCCCGCTCTTTCCTATCGTGCTCCATCTGGAATAAAGAAAGTAGCAACTGAATACTATATAATTACATGGTAAAATATAAAAAAATAAATTAAGGAAGAAGGATGTATTATGAAAAAACTTATCACTTATGCAGTAGTTACCCTTGCAATGTTTTCTAACTCAATAACTGTAAACGCAGTTCGTATTGATTGCCGTTTCTTAGGAAATTCTGCAATTAAAAATGAATTGCTTACCAAAATCGATTGTAAAGGAGAACGTTTCGCTTCTTTATTGACTTTTCTAGGTAAAGAACAGGTCGATTTAGAATTAGAGATTGCACAGATACCTTTCACTTACGATCAGGTGAATAAAGAAATTTTTTTAACTGTTTTCATCAAGAAAAATGACCATGAAGTGTTAGGGAGGGCAATCGTAACATACCAACCAACTGAAGCCGTAGCAGAATTAGATTCATTGGGGGCAATTAGTATTTTCTACTCAGATTACAAAGGAGATATAAGTAAATATTATTTCTTCGCAGGTGTTCAGTATTCGTTGAACCAATCTGATAAAAAATCGATACAAGATTTTCTTTCTCCAGGCAAAACTGTAAGCTATACTATGTTAGTAATCGATCCTGCGCAGATATTTAAATTAAATGGAACATTAATCATTCCTCCAAGCGCTATTAAAGAAACACAAGTGGAGGTTTGCGCTAATGTAATTACCCAAGAAGACTATGATGCAAAAGATTGTCAAGAAGAGGAAGAGGTAGAAGAATAAACTTTTGGACTGCCACAATTGATTTGAAATTTCGTTTAAGAGTCTGTTAACGATCTTCTAGCGACGAATAACTTTGGCTATTTTTTCACATTTTTTCGTTAAAAATTACGATTTGTTTGAGCTTACTTGATTACAATCGCAAGAAACGGGAGCCTCGATTTAGCATCACTAAATCTGCATTCCGGTGAAGGAAAACACCACAAATTGTTTTCCTTTTTTTATTCACTACCTAAAAGCCATGCTTTTAGCCTCAAAATTGCGAACTGCCTTGACGATTGGCACACAGAGTGCGACAAAAGGCTAGGTGTCTAATTATTCGGTGGTTATATTATAATTTTTATTATCCTGGCTTGGATTTTTTGTAAAAATTTCTCATCATGTTCTATCAATAACATTGAAGGCTTAACTTCCATTATCAACTGTTCTAGCTGTTTATGATTAAAAACATCCAGAAAATTCAGCGGCTCATCCCAAAGATATAGCTCTGATTTTTCTGAAAGCGACTTAGCAAGTTCAACCTTTTTTTGTTGCCCCATACTCATTTTTTCGATTTTATTTTGAAAAACTTCGCGCTCCACTCCTAGCTTCTTTAAATTGCTTAAAAAAGTTTGATAATCTAAGTTCTTATCTTCTGCAAATTGCTGTAAACTTCCTTTGTTGTTGTCATATTTTTGGTGTACATAAGAAATTTTTAGCTCCGGAATTAATTCGGCCACTCCTTTGACATCCCCTGAAAAGTCCCCACGCAAAAAGTTAAAAATTGTTGATTTGCCAATGCCATTTGGTCCGATCAGAGCTACTTTTTCTCCTTTGTGTAATTCAAAAGAAAGCGGCTGAAAAAGTTTTTTGCCTTCAAAACCTAGCGCAAAATCTTCCACATACAAAAGACGTGTATGATAATTGGGAACATAATTCATTTTTAATGGTTCGATAAATTCTAAATTTTTCAGCAATTTTTCTTTTTCGGTAATCTCACGCTGCATTCGTTTTTCCATATTTTGGCGTTTACTCATCATCCGCGCTGCCCGCGCACCAATAAAACCTGTATTGAAAGTAGCGCCACTACCCTTTTTTCTAGGATCGCCATACTTATCTTTCTCGCGACTTTTCGACCACTGCTCTTTTTCTTTGGCCGTTTTTTTTAAACGAGAGATTTCTGATTGCCGTTTTTCATTTTGCTTAAACTCATATTGATCACGCAATTTTTTCTCTTCTTCATATACCGAAAAATTTCCCTGATAAAGCACCAGCTGGCTCTTCTCGATTGACAACACATGATCTACCACATTATTAATAAAAGTGCGATCATGACTGATTACAATAAAGCCCTGTTTTTTCTTTTTTAAGTAATCAGCAACAATCTTGCGTGTCTTTATATCTAAATGATTCGTCGGTTCATCAATTAATGGAAAATTTTCATCATCCAAAAACAATAAACTTAATAAAACTTTTGTCTGCTCACCACCAGATAAAGTTGAAAATTCTCGCCACAAAACATCTAAATCCACTTTCAAGAGATTTAACTCCCTTTCAAGCTCCCAATCTTCATAATTTGCTAAATCCTGCAACAAATAATAAGTAAGCATCGAATCATCTTTAATCGTTTGTGGAAAATAAACAAAATCTTGCGTATAAGAAATTGAACCTTGATAAGAAAAACTTCCTAGCAACATTTTCATTAGCGTCGTCTTTCCACGACCATTTCGTCCGATTAACCCTAACTTCCAATGTTCATCCAAACTTAAACTCATGTACCAAAGTCAATGAAGTGAGACCTAATTTAAATATTTAAGATAGGTCCAGCAAACTGTTTTTTTTAGTTTAACATCAAGCAGCTATTTTTCTTTTCTCCTTTGGAGTTAAAAAG
>JAIRNX010000080.1 GCA_031257815.1 Lactobacillales bacterium | reverse complement strand
CTTTTTAACTCCAAAGGAGAAAAGAAAAATAGCTGCTTGATGTTAAACTAAAAAAAACAGTTTGCTGGACCTATCTTAAATATTTAAATTAGGTCTCACTTCATTGACTTTGGTACATGCGTTTATTGCTTCTACAGCTTTTCCTATCGCAAAAATTGCAAAAGTAAAACGTTATATCAAAGTACTTGGAGGATTAAAAGAAGCAGCCAGAGCTATAAAGCTTGCTGGGGGTATAGCTGCAGCAAGACAGGCCAGGGGTGTATTAAGAGATTTAGTAATTGAAATCGGTGGCTTTGCGCTGATAGAAAGTAATTGCCTTTAAATTTTTGGAGAAAAGTATGCTATGTATAGTGATAAAAAAATGATGAAAAAAGTGTGTATCCTTCCTTTTTTATATGTTCTTTTTATAGTTATTTATTCTATATATTCTATTTATAGAATGATAATTGGTAAATATAATTTTCATCGCATATTTTACAAGAATAATTTATTTGTGATAGCATTATCTCTAAGCTTAGAAATGTTAAATATTTTTAACTTAAAAAAGAAAAAAATAATTGAAGTGATTGTAATCATAATCGCTGCTATAGATTTTACTTTTTTAAGTGTGTGGACTGCTTACCAGCTTTTTATTCAAAAAAATGGTAAAGTAGACTACCTTTTCTTTTTTCTTTCAATTGTTTTATTGCTGATTATTTTTAGTGTGCCTTTATTTAATAAACTGGAACATAGAAAGAAAGACTTGTAGCAGTTAAAGAATATCTTGGAGAGGGATTTGATACCGGTGAAGTGTACATTGTTAATGCACAAAATCAAATCACTTCTATATTTTCTCCGGCTTGGGCAAAGGATGCGAATGGTGATACCGCTTCTACATCCTATATTGTTGACGGGAATCAGCTGACACAACATATCGATTTTGACGAACACTCTGTTTTTCCAATTGTAGCTGATCCGAATTGGGGAAGAATAACCAAATGCGTTGGTGCTTTGGCTTGGTTAGTAGCTTCTACGGCGTTTGGAGTTGTTAAAATTACAAAAATTAAAAGATATATGCAAGCATTGGGCGGAATTAGGGAAGCTGCTATTCTAATGGTTACTTGCTCTACAAATGAAGAAAGATTACAACATGGAGGACAGGCTTTATTAAATTTAGCAGCTGAAATTTCAGGAATTAGTGGAGTAGCTGAGCATTGCTTATGAAGAATATTAAAAAATTTGAAATAGTTAGTGTAGCTTTTGTAGACATGATTTTTTTGGTGAATTTAATTTTCTTTGTTATTGATTTTTTTAATGGCTTTATTACATTTAGAAAGACTTTGCAACTGTTTTTTATGTTTCTTTTTTGCATTTTTGCTACTTATTCGTTGGTTGTTAATAGGAAAAGTTTTTTTGAAAAGTTTTTCAATGAAGACGGAACAGTTAAAAAAGAATATAAAGAGTATTTGGAAAAAAGAAAGAAGAAATGAAAGCTGGCGTATATGCCCTAAGAGTCTGTTAACTTGTCTTCGTAATTGCGACTTTTTTGGTAATTTTGTACCCTTTGTAAGAAATTTTGAAAACAAAATTTCTTTAAATCCATTACCTAAAGCTGTGCTTTAGCGTTAAAAAACCTGCCCTGTTCTCTTTGTATATAGCAATTTGCGAAAAGTTTGGCATTAAGAATAAAAGTTTTGGATAAGCTTACGCAATTTACTCAAATTATCTATGTTTAAACTTTTCGCAAATTGCTATAACAGAATTTCATCCATAGACAGACAAGTTAACAGACTCTTAGCATAGATACTTGAGAATGTCTTTGAAGATTGATTCTTACAGATTTCTTTAAAAGTCTGTTAACAGACTTTTAGTATCACTCATAGTCTTTTTGATTATCTTGATTATCTCAATTTAAATATGAAAGAGGTGAAAAATTATGAAAAAGGATCTAAAAAAAGCTCTAATTGATTTAAAATTTTTAGAAGATGTAGAGGAAATTATAACCCCAGGGAGCGCAGGAGCTATTGTTTGTTGTGTTCTTGGTCAGCATGGTGGAGCAGCTTTTTGTTGTTAGTACCTGTTAACTTGTCTCTCTATGGATGAACCCCGTTTATCAAATTGTAATGTAGATATAGATTAAGATTAGGCAATTTGTTAATGCAGTAAACAATGTTAAAATTATAGCTCATCATTTCAAAATATGAGTAATAATCTACTTATTTAAAAGCAAAATTATCGATACTTACTTAAAAAAACTGGAGAGATTATGTCAATTACAATAGAAAAATTATCAAAAAAATTTAAAGATAAATTAGCCATTGATTTTTTAACATTTACGGCCGAGAACGGAAAAGTTACTGGTTTTTTGGGAGCCAATGGAGCTGGCAAGACAACTACTATTCGTATTCTACTAGGACTTGTAAAACCGACTACAGGAAAAGCTTTAATCGATGGAATAGCGTATGCAAATATAAAAAATCCACTTACTTTGGTTGGAGCTATGATTGATTCTAAAGCTTATCATAAACAACGTACGGCTTATAACCATTTACACTTTATTGCTGCAGCTGCAGGTTTACCCAAAAAGCGCGTTGAAATTGTGC